>NZ_JAEHBI010000317.1:0-243 GCF_016483705.1 Bacillus cereus group sp. N6 | reverse complement strand
AACTTTTCTTTCTCCCGGGCCTACTGCGCGCTATACTCCCCATTGTTCTTATGTATAGACTGGTGCTAATTCGCCTCATGGTACTAATGGTTCTACTGGTGCTACTGGTGCCACTGGTCCTCAAGGTGCTCAAGGTAACACGGGTGCTACTGGTGCAACTGGACCTCAAGGTGTTCAAGGTAACACAGCAGCTACAGGTGCTGCGGGACGGGAAGGGGGGCGGGGGGCGGCGGGTGCGAGGGG
>NZ_JAEHBI010000316.1:0-243 GCF_016483705.1 Bacillus cereus group sp. N6 | reverse complement strand
ATTAAATACCATCTCGATACTCTTAAGGCCCGTCACGGCTGCCTCATAGGGAGCAAAGGCGATGATCTCATCCGTATCTCCGTGCAGCATGCACACGGCTGCTGTCATCTCGTCAAGAGTGACCGATACCTTTCCTTCCACGGGCTGATCCAGCTCATAGGTGATCGAACCGGAATAGAAGGGCAGACCCTGCGGCACAATATTACCGGCATGAAGTTTATCCGGAAGGCTGATGAGATGAAC
>NZ_JAEHBI010000315.1:0-244 GCF_016483705.1 Bacillus cereus group sp. N6 | reverse complement strand
GTCATGCTGTCACCCACTTTCCTGGTCCACCATAGATAGGAACTCCGGCATATTTTATGTCTTTCCCTTTTGGAGCAATATCTATATGGATGAACCCTTTGTTGTTTTCGAAGTCTCCACCAATCGCAATAGACCTCACCCCTAATTGCCATGCGCAGTCTGCAATTTCTCTTGCTTCGTCTATGCTGCTGACAAGAAGATCAATCGCGCGACGGGCTGGGGGGGGTGAGGGGTGGCGGGGGGG
>NZ_JAEHBI010000314.1:0-244 GCF_016483705.1 Bacillus cereus group sp. N6 | reverse complement strand
ACACCGCGTGCTAAAAAGGTTATTGAGTTGTCTATGGATGAAGCGCGTAAATTAGGGCATTCTTACGGTGGAACAGAACATATCTTACTTGGTTTAATCCGTGAAGGTGAAGGGGTAGCAGCACGTGTTTTAAATAACTTAGGTGTTAGCCTAAATAAGGCAAGACAACAAGTATTGCAACCCCTTGGAAGTAATGAAGCAAGTTCAGGTCACCAAGGTGGTTCTTCAACGAATGCAAATACAC
>NZ_JAEHBI010000313.1:0-245 GCF_016483705.1 Bacillus cereus group sp. N6 | reverse complement strand
CCCCCCCTCTATCCCCTGTTCCCCCGCCCGCCGCCCTCTCCCCTGTTTTTCCTGGAGGCCCCGTCGCACGTGTCTCAGCGCGTTTCCCTTGAGGCCCCGTCGCACCAGTAGCACCTGTGTTACCTTGAGGTCCTGTAGCACCAGTAGCGCCCGGACTACGACCAGTAGCGGCGGGCGGGCGCGTAAGGCCTATAACAGTGGCCGCGGTCGCCGCGGGGGGCCCGGGGGGGGGGGGGGCGGGGGGG
>NZ_JAEHBI010000312.1:0-245 GCF_016483705.1 Bacillus cereus group sp. N6 | reverse complement strand
CCCCCCCCCCCCCCCCCCCCCCCCCCCCCCGCCGCCCCCCCACCTCCACTCGCTTTAGATGGTCCCGGCGCTCACCGTGCTCTACGCGCCACAGGTGCTACTGGTGCTCAAGGTGCTACTGGCGCTCCAGGTGCTACTGGTGCTCAAGGACCTGCTGGCGCAACAGGTGCTACTGGAGCTCAATGAGCAAGGGGCGCGCCGGGACCTTCGTGGGCGGGTGGAGCGGGGGGGGGGGGGGGGGGGGG
>NZ_JAEHBI010000311.1:0-245 GCF_016483705.1 Bacillus cereus group sp. N6 | reverse complement strand
AAAACTGTTTTTGCTCAGCTGTTTCATAGTTCCTGTCTACTACCTGTACCGCACTTTCTTGAGGTTGAAATTCTTGGTTGGTGTGCTGTGATAACTTGGAAGATTGTTTTTGTAACTTTTCTTGCCCTGTATCCTGTTGTGGACTTTCTATAGTACTTGTAGTTTGCAAAAACTGTTTTTGCTCAGCTGTTTCATAGTTCCTGTCTACTACCTGTACCGCACTTTCTTGAGGTTGAAATTCTTGG
>NZ_JAEHBI010000310.1:0-246 GCF_016483705.1 Bacillus cereus group sp. N6 | reverse complement strand
AGCTTTTCTTAAAAACAGTCTTACCTATTATTGGTTTTTATAACCACTTTTAAATTCTATTCATGTATAAAATAATTGTGCTTGTTCATACTATACATACGGTTATTTGAGTTACCTTCCGATTTACTTCTTCTTTATACTTGGGCATCTAACTTTTGTTAGCTGCCCCTTTTTTGGTTAAATTGACCTATTCAAAAGTTCTTTCGCATATATTATTATCACAGGGAATTCTACAGGTTTCTCTGG
>NZ_JAEHBI010000309.1:0-247 GCF_016483705.1 Bacillus cereus group sp. N6 | reverse complement strand
CATAAAAAGAACACAAAAAAAATTAAATAAGATAATAAAAATAAAAAACTAAAATAAACATAAAAAAAAGCCTAATATATAAAAAAATAACAAAAAAATATAAAAATTAAAAATAAAAAAAAAATAATAAAATAAAATTATAATAAATATTAATAATTAAAATTAAATTATTCAGAACCAGAAAAATAACCGACCAAAAATACCCCATCACAAAATTAAACAACAACAGACAAATCAATACTAATAA
>NZ_JAEHBI010000031.1:0-69819 GCF_016483705.1 Bacillus cereus group sp. N6 | reverse complement strand
ATCCTTCGTAAATTTTGTCATACAAAAAACTGCACCTCCAATTGTTAGACTGTGTCTAACAATTGGGGTGCAGTTCAATAAACGAGGCTTTTTTTACTTTTTAATTAATGTACCTAATTCTTCTGTAATAGCTTGCATTTCACTGATGCTGAATGTTTCACGTTTCATAACATGCTCATAAATGTCACGTAAGTCTTCGTACATTTCTTCATTAAAGCTAGCAGCTCTCATCGCTCCAGCATTAACCATACGTAATTTTTCTTTAATAGCTTCGACCATATATTCAACGTTTTCTTCTGACTTTACGGATAAATCCACCGAAGTGTCCCCCTTTAAAATAACATAAGGATATCTTAACATTTTTTATCATTTTCGTTAATGAATCTTTTCAATCCTATTAAATTAGTAGGGATTTCCTTTATAATTAATAATTGGTTGTTTATACTATAAGTATATATAAAGAAATGCACCAAGAAGGGAAGAACAAAAATATGGTTCAAGTATTGTTTGTTTGTCTTGGGAACATTTGCCGTTCACCGATGGCAGAAGCAATTTTTCGAGATCTTGTCGTAAAAGAGGGACTCGAGGAGAAAATTGTCATTGATTCTGCAGGAACTGGAGATTGGCATGTTGGCCATCCGCCACATAAAGGAACACAAAAAATTTTAAAAGAAAATGCAGTCACTTTTGAAGGAATTAAAGCAAGGCAAGTAGAAAAAGAAGACTTAACAAAGTTTGATTATATTATTGCCATGGACAACAAGAATATAGCAGATTTAAAAAGTTTAGGTAAAACTGGAGGCTATATTGGTAGACTGTCCGATTTTGTTCCAGACGGTGGCTGGACAGACGTTCCTGACCCTTACTATACAGGGAATTTCCAAGAAGTATATGACCTTGTAACAGAAGGGTGTGCAAAGCTATTAGCTTTCATTCGAAATGAACAAGGAATATGAGGAAGCTTAGAAAGAAATACTTTCTAACATAAGAAATGAAAGGGTGAAGGAATATGGCAAAGAAAAATAATATTGCTCGAAACATTGCGATTGGTGTAGCTGCAGGTGTGGCTGTATCTATGTTGAAGAAGGAAAACCGTGAAAAAGTAAAAAATACTGCGGAAAAAGCAAAAACAAAGATGATTGAAATCGGTGAAAATGCGAAGATAAAAGAAAAAGTGCAAACTGTTACAGATAAAGGACGCGAACTCGCTGACTTCAATGTAGTAAAAGCGAAAGTAGCAGAAATTAAAAAATTGACGCCGTCTGTTGTAGAGACGTTAAAAGAAACGAAAGAAATTTTTAGTAAGAAAAAGGTTGAGCCAGCAGAGAAGCCAGAAACGATTGAAATTCAAGCTGTATCTTCAAAGGTAGATGAGTTGAAAGCAGAAGAAGAGCCAATAGTTGCTGAAGAGGGCGGTATGAAAGAAGCGCGTGAACTATTTATGAAAGACTCAAATGTAGAGGAAAAAAAAACTGAAGCGTACATTGAGTTGAAGCAAGATAAAGAAGAGAAGAAAAGCGTTTAAACATATATGAGAAAAATTTTAGAAAAGGTGAGAAGAAATCGTACTTATTCGTTTGGTAAAGATTTGTATGACCGGACGATGCGCGATGATGTAGCGGGCTTGGCAGCACAGCTCGCTTATTTCTTCTTGCTTGCGATTTTTCCTGGGCTTGTTTTCTTAATTACGCTTCTTGGATTCATTGACCTTCAAACAGAAAGTGTGCTCAACTTATTAGAACCGTACGTACCCGAAGATGCAATGTCTTTAATTGAAGTAAACGTTGATAAAGTTGTAAATGAGCAAAATGGTGGTTTATTATCATTTGGTTTATTATCAATGCTATGGTTTGCTTCAAACGGGGTAAATGCGGTTATGAATGCTTTTAATCGTGCGTATGATGTAACAGAAACACGTTCCTTTATTAAAACGAGAGCTTTATCCATTGTGTTTACATTAGCGATTATTTTTATGATTGTGTTTGCGCTAATTGTTCCAGTGTTTGGACAAGTCATTGGAGCAGCGGTATTTAAAGCAATTGGGTTATCGGATAGTTTTTCTTACGTGTGGAGTATTACGCGATTAGTAGCGAGTTTTTTCGTGCTATTTGCATTGTTTAGTTTTTTATATACATTTGCACCAGATCGAAAGTTAAAAAGAAGAGAAGTCATTTCAGGAGCAACATTTGCTACTGTAGGATGGATTGTGGTATCGTACTCATTTGCTTATTATGTAGATAAGTTTGCGAATTACGCCAATACATATGGTGGTCTCGGTGGTATTATTATTTTAATGTTATGGTTTTATTTGACTGGATGGGTCATTTTACTTGGCGGTGAAATTAATGGTTTACTCCATCATTATAGGACGGGTGACAATAATTCCCGTAATGAAAAGTAAGCTCTTGTTCCATAATAATAGGGAACAGGGGGGATATTTCATGAGTAATAATAAAAAGAATCACAACAATAAAAATAACAATAAACAAAAGAGTAGTTCGCATCCAAAGCATAAAACGAGTGGGAGTGCGAACGGGCATAATAGCTACCATTAAAAGAAACGGGTCCTCTATGAGAGACCCGTTTCTTATTTGTTTCCTTTTAATAATCGTAAGCCATTCAAAATGACAAGAATTGTACTTCCTTCATGCCCAATAACACCGAATGGAAGAGCTAAAAATTGCAAGAAGTTTGAACAAATCAGCATTGCAATTACAGCTAGTGAAAAGATTACGTTTTGCTTTACAATACGATTCATTCGTTTTGATAAGCGGATCGCTTGAGAAAGTCGAGATAATTCGTTTTTCATAAGTACAACGTCTGCAGTTTCTAAAGCTACGTCTGTTCCTTCTCCCATTGCTACACCAATGCTAGCAGTAGCGAGTGCAGGGGCATCATTTATACCATCTCCGACCATTGCTACTGTCCCGTATTTTTCCTTTAGCTTTTTAATCGTTTCAACTTTTGTTTCTGGTAAGCATGATGCGTAATATTCTTTTATATTACTTTCAGAGGCAATAGCTTTTGCCGTTTCTTCATTATCTCCAGTAATCATAATTGCCTCGACACCGATGCTTTGTAATTCGCGAATAGCAGCTATAGTTTCTTGGCGAAGTGTATCTTTTAAAGCGATAAGTCCAAGAATGCCTTCTTCATCACTAATATAAACGACAGTTTTACCTTCTTTTTCAAGTGAGGCAGAAATACCATTATGAAATGTCTTTGTTTCTTCACCGATAAAGTCAGCTTTACCTATTTTATAAGCTTTGTTTTCAAATATTCCTTTGAGTCCAAAACCAGTTACATCTTCAACATTTTCTGGTTTTTTTAATGCAATGTCATACGCATGTTGTGCATATTTAACAATAGATTCAGCTAAAGGGTGTGTAGAGTGACTTTCAATTGATGCTGTAATAGAAAGTACTTCTTTTTCTGTCATACTTTCTCGAACATATACATCTGTTACGGTAGGTTTTCCTTGTGTTAATGTTCCTGTTTTATCAAAGGCGATCGCTTTTACTGAAGCGAGGCGTTCTAAATGTATGCCACCTTTAAAGAGAATTCCATTTCTTGCTCCGTTAGAAATTGCAGATAATGTTGCTGGTGTAATGGCAGCAACGAGTGCACAAGGAGATGCGACTACAAGTAAGATCATAGCGCGATAAAACGTTTCATTCCAGCTCCAGTCAAGTAAGAAATGAGGGACGAACATCATAAGCGCAACAACGAGTAGTACACCTTTTACGTATGTTCCTTCAAACTTTTCGATAAATAGTTGTGATGGTGATTTTTCACTTTGTGCACTTTGGACGAGACGGATAATCTTTTGGAATAATGTTTGATCGCTCGGCTTCGTAATTTTAACTTCGATAGCACCGCGTAAATTTACAGTACCGGCAAATACTTCATCGCCATATTTTTTTTCATTTGGAATAGGTTCTCCAGTAATTGCTGCTTCATCGATATTTGTTTCACCATTATGAATCGTACCGTCAGCAGGAACGCGCTCACCTGGCTTAATTAAAATAATGTCGTTAATTTGTAATCGTCCAACAGGAACACGTTCTTCGGTTCCATTTGAAATACGTAATGCTTCTTCAGGTTGTAAATCAAGAAGCGCTGAAATTTCTTTTTGACTTTTACTTAATGTATAAGATTCCATCGCACCGCTTAGTGCGAAGATAAAGATTAAAATTGCACCTTCTGCCCAGTAGCCAATGATTGCAGCACCGATAGCAGCAAAGAGCATGAGCATTTCGACATTTAGCTCTTTCTCTTCAATGGTATCTTCAATACCTTCTTTCGCTTTTGCATATCCACCAACTATATAAGCAAGGATATAGCAAGTAATGCCTACATTCATTGCATCGTTCTTTGTGAATAACCAACCAGCTAAAATGAAAACACCAGATGCGATTGCAAATATAAGTTCATGATGTTTCTTTAATGTATCCCATAAAGAGGGATGAGAAATAGACTTTTGTACTTGTAATGTTTTTACTTCTGAGTTCATTCTACTCGCTCCTTCCAAATTCTTATTGAGAAAAAGAATCAAAATCGAAACCCCTATAAAACGACGAAAGCTGCCATCCATAATGGATAGCAGCATTTCTGTTGAATCTGATTTTAATAGTTATTATGTTGTAATTATTCTATAGTATATCATATGTTTTCGTTAGATGATATGTTTTGTTTGCGTATAAACTGAAAACTTGTGTTTTCACACTTCCTTTGGTATATATGAATATTGTTCATATAAAGATCGGAAAGGAAGACAACAAGTGAAGACAGAGAAATTTTTTACCCATCCGATTGGCGTACTAATTGCTGCAATAGTAGCGACCTTTTTATGGGGGAGCGCATTCCCATTTATTAAATTAAGTTATGCTGAACTTGGAATTCAGCCACAAGAAGTTGGGGAGCAAATATTATTTGCTGGTTATCGTTTCTTTTTATCTGGAGTCATGCTCTTATTATTCTTTAAAGTATTAGGAAAAGATATGAGCTTCAAAAAAGGAACGGGGAAACAGTTAGTACAAATTGGTTTATTTCAAACATTTCTTCAATATATATGTTTTTATATTGGAATGAGTTATAGTTCTGGCATTGAAGGAGCTATCATTTCAGGAACATCATCATTCTTTCAAATTTTACTCGCTCATTTTTTATATAAAGATGACGCTCTCAATATGAGAAAAATAATTGGGGTCTCTATCGGCTTTTGTGGTGTCATTTTAGTAAATGTACCGAGTGATGGTAGTTTGTCATTCCATTTCGGAATCGGTAGCTTATTACTTCTTAGTGCAGCAATGTTGTATTCATATGGAAACATATTGGCGAAAGAAGGTAGCAAAACATTAGATGTTGGCTATATGACAGCATACCAAATGATTTTTGGTTCTATCGGGCTATTATGTATAGGGGCTTTGCAAGTTGGAGCCATGCCATTTACATTTAGTGTACATGCAATACTTATGCTTCTCTACTTATCTTTCTTATCCGCAGCAGGCTTTTGCATTTGGAATACAATTATGAAGTATAACAAGGTTGGAAAAGTATCAATGTACATGTTCTTTATACCCGTATTTGGTGTGTTATTATCGAGCATGATTTTAGGAGAAGCAATTCATTCATTTGTATTATTCGGTTTAGCATGTGTAGCCGCGGGAATTATCGTGGTGAATCGAACGACAGCTAAGCAGAAAAGGGCGAACGAAAAACAAGTAGCATAGATAACAGGAAAACGATTACAATGGAAGAACAGTACTGTTCTTCTTTTTTTATATAGAAAAAGGATAATAGACTAGGTGTAACGAAAAAAGATACAAAAAGCATTTATTGAGGAGAACATGTTATGAATCTATTTTACATGGTGTTAATTGGACAAATCATTCTTTTTTTAATTGGTGCAATGTACGCAATAGGACAGACAAAAAAAACAAGAAATAATATGCCGTTACCTTTAGCGGTGCGTCTTATTCTTAGTTTTTCTTTAACAGCAAGTGCAATTTGGATATGGTTACAAGATCCATCAGTAGAGTATAGTACGTGGGTTGCACTAGGTATGACGTTATCAACTGTAGGAGATTTATTTATGGCAGGTTTGATTCCAATTGGTCATCGATTAATTGGAGGTATGATTACTTTTGCCCTTGCGCATTGTTTTTATGTAAAAGCATTTTTGCAAACAGGCATCTCATGGAATGGTTTTTGGATTGGTTTACTCGTATACGGACTCTTTCTAATTATAGGATGGTTCTTTTTTATACGAAATGATAAACAAGATAAATTGTTTACGATAGGAGCTCTAATTTACGGATTGTGGGTTGGAGGAATGGCTTGCTTTGCATTCGCCCTATACTATGAGAATATAGGAATATGGTGGATACCGGCTTTTGGTGGTTTACTATTTGTGATTTCTGATTTTATTATAGGCGTGACAGATATTGGAGGACGCAAATTAAAGTATGAACCACTTTGGATTTGGTTTACATATGTAGCGGCTCAAATGTGTATTGTATATGTGGGAATATAAAAAGATACTCTCAAAATAGTGGATAGACTATTTTGAGGGTATCTTTTTTACTGTTCGCAAATAGTGAGATAAATATAGATTATGGTATATAAAAATAATAAATTTATGAGGATGTTATTTTTAAGTTTGTAATATTACAATTTTATAATTCAGAATTTTGTGGAAATTTTACAGTTGAATTCCTTATAATAAAAGTAAAAAGATGATGAGATGGTGGAATGATGCAAAAGAAAAAACGTTTGCGTGAATTCTTTGGAACAATTGCAATTGCATGTTTGTTAGTGTTTTTAGCGAAAATTTTTGTGTTTTTTCCTACGACTGTAAAAGGAGCGTCCATGAAGCCGACGTTACAAGATGGGGATAAGCTGATTGTTAATAAGTTAGCAAAGCAGTTTGAAAGTTATGGGAGAGAAGATATTATTGTTGTGAAGACGGATAATTTTTATGTGAAAAGGGTTATTGGTTTGCCTGGCGATGTAATCGAGGTGAGAAATGATCAATTATATGTGAATCATGAAGTGACACAGGAAGCGTATTTGTATAGTAATAAAAAACAAGCTGAAAAAAAACTTATGAATTTAACAGAGGACTTTGGACCGATTACAATTCCTAAAAATAAGATTTTTGTTATGGGAGATAATCGCTTAATAAGCAGAGATAGTAGAAATGGTTTAGGACTTATTGATAGAGAAGATGTATTAGGAGAATTAGCGGCAATTTATTATCCATTTGAACATATGAAAATAATGAATTAAAGTAAAAAACCAAGCAAACTGAAATTTGCTTGGTTTTTTATGTTAAATCGTAGGAGACTCATTAAATTCATAGACGTCTTCATTGTTTTTGTTTGTACTTAAAACGAATTTGTGTTGCAATAGTTGCAGTTTAAAGAATGCTAACGGATCGTGATAAGTTTCTGGGTTGCTTCTTAATGTTGCTAATGTTTGCTCGTCTTCCTGTATTTCAAGTTGAGCTGCTTCTACATTTTGTTTCAATATGCTAAGTGGATCTTTAAAGAACATCATGATATCTCGTTCTAATGCGCCTTCAAATACTTCAAATTGAAGGAAGAATTGTTTTGAGATTGTTTGAGCAATTTCCGTATAGTCTTCCGTTTCAATGTATTGTTTATATTTGTTTGCGAGCATAGACTGATTTTTTTGCATGTTACCAAATAGTTTTCCCGCACTTTTTAAGAAAAATTGTGTCGGTGTAAAGCGTAATAAAATATTGATGTTCGTTACTGTAATTCTATTTGTCATGCGTACAACATCTCGATGCCAGTCATCTAGTAATTTGAAATCACAAGGAAGTTTCATGCGTTCTTCTTTATATAATTTATTAAACGTTTCACTCATTTCATCTAAATAAGATTGAGCTTGAATAAATTCATTATGAGCTGTTTCAATCCATTCCTGAATAGAACCAGTAAATTTAGGAAGAAGCACTTGTTGTACATGTTTTTGAACTCGTTCGTTCATCGCAGTATTTAATTCTTCATGAACTAATTTGAAGTCGCTATCTTCTTGAACGAGGTCAGAACAACTCTGTAATAATTCAGGAATTTGAGAATGGATATCTCGTGTGATTTCTTCTTTCGTTAAAAGATAAGATTCTGTAATAGAACGAATTTTATCTTTTTCAAGAGCAGTAAGGTTGTTAATAAATCCATTTAATTTAACTGAGATATGTTTATTCCAGCGTACGGATTTCACTAATGTATTTTCTAACTCCACACGTTCATTTACAAGGTATGCGATTGTCTTTTGAGTAAACCATATTAGTTTTTCTATACGTTCTTGTTCCATGTTACGTTCTGCTAGATTAGAAAGAATAGACTCTGTCACGTCTCCAAGTTGCTGGCTACTCTCTTGTGAAGGAGAGTATGGGAAGAACTGTGCATTTTGGAAATGGACTTTAATTTTACTCATTAGTTTTTCGTTATTGGTCGTATTATTTGTGTGTAATACGAAATGAATTTGTAAATTTGGCACTTGTTCACGTAAATAAAGTAATGTATCAAGTTCTTCACCATGTAATGGTGAAGAAGAATTTAATACGTAAATAAGGCTATCTGCTGCTTGTAAGTATTCAAAATATGAGCTATTTTTATCTACTTGCCCTTGAACAGGTGGCGTAACAAGAAATGCAAATTTATTTTTTCTTAAAAATCTACTTGGTAACTTAATTTCTATACATTTTTTCTCAAGTTCTGATTCGGAAGGTGTAGCCATTCTTTGATGGAATTCATCAAAGCTAGGTATATTGTGTACATCTAACGCGGTGAATTCTGTTATTTCAGTTTGGCTATCATCTTTAAATAGAATAGGAGTTGTTACAGTCTCAGTTAAGATGTTCTCTCCTAGTATAGAATTGATGAATGATGATTTATCCTGGTCACTAGTTCCCGCTATTAGTAATTGTGTAACATTTAAATCACACAGTTCGTGAACGAGTAACGTAAATTGATGACTTAAATCCACATCGTTTTTTTCAGCCCATACAGCAATTGTTTCGAATAAATGAGAAACTGTTTCCATATTTACATTTGTTTCAGCTGTTGAATTAGAAAGTAGGGCTCCCGCACTTTTTACGAGTAATGACTCTAAAGTTGTAGGTGAAACTTCATTCCATGCTAACACTGCAGCAGAGACAAATAGGGCATCTTTTGCTTTCGTTAAACTAAACCAATTGGTTAATAAATCTGGTACAAGTCCCTGCATTTCATGCATGAAATGCTCACCAGTAATTAACTCAAAGTACGTATCTTGATAGCGTTCAACAATTTCATGCCAATCGTCATTGTTGTCTGTTTCAATATGTAAGAATAAATGATTTATTGTTTGAATCCAAGGTAGATGCAAGTTTTCATTTTGATAGCTGTTCCAAAGCGCAATAACAAGTTCTTTAAATTGGACTTGATCAATTGCATATAATGCTTTTAAAGATTCATAGAAATATTCTGGTTTGATTTGTTTCGTGAATCCTTGATTCACATAATTGATTAAAGTATCGAACCAGTGTAACGATTTTGTTCGAATTCCTTCTTGAACGGCAAGTTCGATAGCATTATTCCAATCTTCTTGTTTTTCATAGAATGAGCGAGCAATTGCAGTAATATTAGGATAGTCAGGTTGAAATGCAACGGCCTCACTAATCGTCTTAAATGCTAGACCTAAACGATCTTGTTCGATGTACAGAGAAAGAAGTTGTAAGGAAACTTCCATTGTAAGAGTTGTATCTTCCGTTTGAATAGATTGATAAATCTCTTCTGCTTTTGGCAAGAATCCTAGTTCAAAATAAGAATCTGCAATATTTTTGGTTGCCCAAAGTGCAAGTTCGTTATTTACTTTCTCCCATTTAAATATCGCTGCTTCAAAGTCTTTATTTTGGTAATAAAATTCACCTTGAGCAAAGCGGATATTAGAAATGTTGGAGAATTCATTTGTAGATTCATTTATATATGCTTCACCGAGTACTTCTGATACTGGAGTAGAAGTTTCTTCTGTTAAAAATGTTTTATAGTAAACCTTTTGGATAAATTGATTTTCAATGGTCATGTTCGTTCCCCCTGTATAATTTAGAAAAATGATGTTGTATGTAAAGGGTGTATGTTCTTTTAATAGGTAGAAGTTGCATTATATCGACCAAACTATGTTTTTGCTAGATATATCATTTTTCCTGAGAGTTAAACCGTTGCGAAAAGTAACTTTCCTTTATTGTAACAAAAAAACAAGCATATGAATTTTTATTTTTTAATCCCACTATTTACAGATAATAAGACTAGCACTTTAAAAAGCGGTGAATACAAGGGAAGTAGGAGGGAGTCGGGCGCACAATTGGTGTGTGCTAAAAATTAGTGAGGATGAACAAATCACCACTGATTAATGGTTCACTTTCTTCCTGCTAAAGGAATGGATAGAAGTAGAGTTCATTATAAAAACAATGTATAGTGAATATGTATACCATGTTTGTCTGAAAGATAGAAAGGGCACAATGTGGAATAACGATCGTGCATAGGATGTGTTTTCCGAATGGAACAACATATTGGCGAGTTAATCGCGCATTATGGGTATTTTGGAATTATTATAGCGTTGGCCGGTGGAATTGTTGGATTACCGATACCAGACGAGTTTTTATTGACCTTCGTTGGTTATAATGTTTCTAAAGGAGTTATGTCAGGAACTGCTGCTTTTTTAAGCGGGATGGCTGGTGCGATGTTAGGTATTACATTAAGCTACATATTAGGTTTAAAACTTGGACTCCCTGTTTTAAAAAAATATGGACCGAAGATTAGAATTAAAGAACATCACATTGAAAAAACGCATATTTTATTTGAAAAATATGGACCATTTCTTTTAATGATTGGTTACTTTATCCCGGGAGTACGTCATTTAACAGCATATTTTGCTGGGATGTCGAATTTAACACTTTGGCGTTTTTGTTTGTACGCTTACGGTGGTGCGCTTATTTGGATAAGTGTTTTTATTGGACTTGGTTGGAAGTTAGGAGAGAAGTGGCGTTTCGTTGAGTATAGCCTACATCATTACGGAGTATGGATTTTATTCATTTCAGTAGTTGTTACATGTATTGTATGGTTTTATATAAAGAAAAAGAAAAACCGCTATTAGCGGTTTTTTTAGCTGAAAGCAATAAATAATACACCAGCTGTAATAAAGACTACACCAACGCCAGTCATAAAGTTTAACTTTTCACCGAGTATAATCATCGCGAGGATGATAGAAAATACGACGCTTAATTTATCGACAGGAGCCACTTGTGAAACTTTCCCTGTTTTAAGGGCAAGAAAATAAAATAGCCATGACGAAGCACCTGCAACCCCACTTAATGTGATAAAGAGCAGTGCTTTTTTATTTAGCAGTACGTCGCCGATATTTTGAAATTTACCTTGGATAATAATAACGCCCACCATAAATAATGCCATAATAATAGAACGAACCGTTGTTGCAACATTGGCATCGATTCCATCTAAACCAATCTTTCCGAAAATAGATACAAGGGCAGCAGCGATTGCTGATAATAGTGCGAATAAGAGCCATGAACTCATAGTAAAATTCCTCCAATCTTACATTATTATACATGAAAACCATTCTCACGTATAAAGCGAAACTTTAATCAGTGGGATTTTACCGCTCCGCAAATAACGAAATAATCCCCACCTTATATTTCTAATAAGGTGGGGATTATTATACTACTCTGCAATTTCTTCATACAAAAAGTACGTTACATTATAAATATGTTCTACTTCATCGTCTGTCATAAACAATAATTCATCACGCTCAATCCCTTTTTTCTTTTCAATAAACTCAATCATGTTTTTGCGTTCTTCTCTTTTCATCAATTTGATTTCTCCTCTCAATCTGTTTTAATACAGTTTATTTAAGTTACTGCTATTATATAACAGAATCTTTAGAAAGTTCCACCTATTTTATTGTTTTTTTCAGAAGAACTTTTCGACAAAACAAGCCCACCTAAAGGGGGCTTGTTTTATTTTATAGTCGTAAAAACTCGGGCTCCGTCGTACCAGCACCATCGATGTAATAAATTGTGTCGGGATTGATTTTTATTAATACGTAATTAGGGTCTTCAGGACCAAGTAACCAGCGTTTTAAGCTATTATTCCAAAACTTGTTTTTTAATGTGGAGTCTTCCTCGATGGAGGCTAAGCCTTCAACTTCAATATAATCTTCATCTAATTTTTTTCCTTCACGTCCAAGTAGTACATGTACATTTGGATTGTTTTCGATATCTGTTATCTTTTTTGATTTCCGATCTGTTGCAACATATAACACAAAATCTTCGTGGAAAAACATCATAAAGGTACTATGAGGTTTATTTTCACGTACAGTAGATAATACACCAGTTCGTTGACCGCAAATAATAGTTTCAATTTTTTCTTTTAAATGCATGCTTTTAACCCCTGTTCATAATTTATTGTTTTCTCCGTTTAAACAAGATAATTTAAATATCTTTTATACTGTTTTCTTCAATCCGATTTTTTAAACGTAATTGTGATGAAATCGGACAAGTTAGGAGAAGAATAATAATAATATCGAGGAGAAATACATACGATGGAAGGATGAAAAGCATGTTTAATAAAATATTTCTTATAGTAGCGCTGATCGGGGTACCACTTTCTGTACTTGGAAAAATGCTTCATTGGCCTCAAACAATTATGTTCGCTGTGTATTGCATTACTATTATCGCCTTAGCGGGTTTTATGGGGAGAGCGACAGAAAGTTTGGCAATTGTCTCTGGACCTAGAATAGGCGGATTATTAAATGCTACTTTTGGTAATGCTGTTGAACTAATTATTTCGATTTTTGCACTTCAGGCGGGATTAATTGAGGTTGTATTAGCCTCTTTAACGGGTTCTGTACTTGGGAATTTATTATTAGTAGGAGGGCTATCCTTCTTTATAGGAGGGCTTAAATACAAAAGACAAAGTTTTAATGTATATGATGCAAGGCATAATTCAGCTTTATTAATCTTTGCGGTAGTAGTAGCTTTTGTTATTCCAGAGATTTTTTCAATGAAGATGGATGCTGGGAAGACGTATCAATTAAGTATCGGTGTTTCTATCATTATGATTATTATGTACCTTGCTGCACTGCTATTTAAGCTCGTTACGCATCGTGGTGTATATCAACATAAAACGGATGAAGTAGCTCATGAGGAAGAACCAGAGTGGTCGAAAGGTAAAGCGCTACTCATTTTAGCAATAGCGACAATTGCGGTCGCTTATGTGTCAGAGGCGCTTGTGCATACATTTGAGACAGTTGCAAAGTCATTTGGTTGGTCAGAGTTATTTATAGGGGTTATTATCGTTGCAATTGTTGGGAATGCAGCGGAACATGCATCTGCAATTATTATGGCGTATAAAAATAAAGTAAATATTGCAGTTGAAATTGCAGTCGGTTCTACGTTGCAAATTGCCATGTTTGTTGCTCCTGTATTAGTACTGCTTTCTATGTTCCTTGCACAAAGGATGCCTTTAGTATTTACAATACCAGAACTTGTTTCTATGATTACAGCTGTTTTCTTAACGATTGCGATTTCAAATGATGGAGATACAAATTGGTTTGAAGGCGGTACTTTATTAGCGGCGTATGTCATTATGGGAATTGGTTTTTATTTATTATGAAAA
This sequence comes from Bacillus cereus group sp. N6, assembly GCF_016483705.1. Classification (NCBI taxonomy): domain Bacteria; kingdom Bacillati; phylum Bacillota; class Bacilli; order Caryophanales; family Bacillaceae; genus Bacillus; species Bacillus cereus group sp. N6. Next base: position 56,116 of record NZ_JAEHBI010000031.1, on the reverse strand, counting down.
ATAGGCATAACAATTGTATTGAGAGAAAACAATAAACAAAGTAGTATATATACCTTTACATAGGAAGGAGCCAGACAGGTGAAACGAGTATACAGCATATGTCTTTCAACTATGGTCTCGTTTATTCTATTATTTCCTAACATGAGTTTTGCAAAGACAACGGTAGAAACAAAAATGCCTTCATCTGTTTTAAATATTTCTAAAGACAATACGTTTCCAAATGATGCGCAAGATTTGCCGCGCTTACAACCGAGTAAGTTTGCTCAAGAACTATTGAAAACAGCAAATATTAAAATTGAAAATCCGGACTTAATTCGAATGTTTAATGAAACGACAATTTCGAATGCGCCGCTTGCGGTAGGGTACCGAGCGAAGATTTATCTAGGTCAATGGGCTTTAAATTATGAATCGGTTGATACGTCGATTAATTGGGAATATAAACAAGTAAATCGCAATGTGTACGATAATCGCGGAGGAGATCGCTTATATCCGCTACGCTATAAGCAAGAAACGCAAAAGACGGTTGAAGGTGATTTAACAGCAGATATGAAAAATACTGCGGATGTGAAAAAAATGATGCTTCTCAAAGCACTTGAAAAAGTACAATTGCCACTTGCATTTAAAACGACCATTGGTTATGGTACTGGACATGAGCGTGTGTATAATATTAGTCCGAGTCAACTTGGATATTTATACGCTTATACACCAGCAGTAAATGAAAAAGGAAAAGTAACATTTGGAGAAGTGTACCTTGTGTTAAAAGGAAATCAAAAGAGGCTTGTAGTAAAAAATATTACCTCACAAGGAATCGGAGCTGCTATTCCAATTCATGATCATTTGTATTTTAAATTCATTTCTTCTTCTCACTCGCAATAATATGAAAAAACGTCAGCTTATAAGCTGACGTTTTTATTTATCCCGCTATTTGTGGGCAATTGGTTCAACTAATAATCAGTGGGGAATGAACAAAACCCCCACTGATTAAAGTTGAACTTTAAAATGTTATGTTTGCTGTTTTTGATAAGAAGTCTTCTGTCGGATAGTAGCTATTTTTTACAAGAACATTTGGTCCAAGGCATTTTACTGCAGGACAGTGACAGCTTAATGATTGTGCTGTTTTTGAAGCACTCCATTTGTCATACGCTTCTTGTAGTGTGTTTGTTTGTACGTTACCTAGAAGAGGAACGTCACCGAAATCAGTTACAATAATATTTCCATCGAAAATGTTGACGTTTAAACGAGAACGACCATCTGGATCGTTACGAACTGTTACATTTTTGCTTTCTTGTAATTTCTTAAATGTGGCGATGTCTCGCTCGTCATCGCTACAAGCGTAGAAAGGTAAAGTTCCAAATAACATCCATACATTTTCATCGCGAATTTCTAGTAAATGCTCAATTGCATCTCGAATTTCAGCTTTTGTTAAGATCTCTAGATTACTCGCGAAGTCACTTGGATACATTGGATGAACTTCATGACGTTTACAGCCCATCTCTTCGACAATTTGACGATGAATATGTTCAATATGCGGTAGAGTCCTTTTGTTTAACATCGTTTCGGCTGATACGAGTACACCTGCATCTGATAGAGCTTTACTATTTGTAATCATTCGTTCAAATAATTTTGCACGTTGTTCATAAGTAGGTTTACGTTCCATCATTGCAAATCCACCTTCAACGAAGTCATCAATTGTTCCCCAGTTATGAGATATATGCAATACGTCTAAATAAGGAATAATTTGTTCGTAACGTGCTAAATCTATAGTTAAGTTTGAGTTGATTTGAGTGCGAACGCCTCGTTCATGAGCGTATTTTAAGAGTGGTGTTACATAGTTGTCGACGGATTTCTTTGAAAGCATTGGTTCTCCGCCAGTAATACTTAAAGAACGTAAATGAGGAATCTCATCTAATCGTTTTAATAAAAGTTCCATAGGAAGCGGATTTGGATCTTTCGGCTGTAATGTGTAACCAACAGCACAATGCTCGCAACGCATATTGCATAACGTTGTCGTTGTAAACTCAACGTTTGTTAATAGTAGTTTGCCGTACTCTTCAAGGTCCATATACGCTTCCCATGGATCGTAAGAAGGAGTAATCGGCTTCATTTTTTGTGATATCGTCATATGAAATACTCCTTTGACTATTGAAATAACAATTTGTCCATTCTCTATAATAGAAGAATATGTACTTTTTATAAAGTGAAACTTTTTTGTGAAAAAAGAGAGAGGGCTTACATTTGAATGAATGGCTGTGACAAAATTGATGAAATTTCATGCCCATAGCAATCATTTTTGCGGTATAATAAAAGCATCTCGAATTAAAAGGAGAGTGCCTTCATGGGAAAAGCAATTGAAGATAAAGATTCACAACTAGTATATTTAAAAGAACGTTTAAATATGTTCATTGAAGTAATTGATACAATTGAACCTGAAGAAGTAGAGTTAGAAGATGTAGATCGTCTTCTTGCGATGTTAGATGAATTAGAATTAAAATGTGAGCAATTTAAAAAAGACGAATAATATATTAAAAAGGCTGCCAATGCAAAATTGGCAGCCTTTTTCTGTATGGATAATAGAAGGACGGTAGAAAAAAAGGTATAATCAAGTTGTGAAAAATTTCATTTATGCTTTAATAGCGTGAAACAAATAAAAAGCTGAAGAGCATAACGATGGAATTTTCAGCTCATAACGTTTTGGTAGCGTTCACAATTGAGGGGGAAGTAACAATGGAAAAGCTTCAAGAAAGCATGTATCAACTAATTGTTGAAACGTCAACGAACTTACCGAAAGATGTTCGTCGTGCGATTCAACAAGCGAAAGAACGAGAAAATGCAGGGACTCGTTCTGCGATGGCACTTGGCACAATTACGAATAATATTAAAATGGCTGATGATAACATCTCGCCAATTTGCCAAGATACAGGGATGCCAACGTTTAAAATTTATACACCAGTTGGTGTGAATCAATTACATTTGAAGGAAGCTATCTATAATGCGCTTGAGCGGGCGACAAAAGATGGTAAACTTCGTCCCAATTCTGTTGATTCTCTTTTTGGAGACAATAGTGGAAATAATTTAGGACCAGGTACACCGGTTATTAAGTTTGAACAATGGGAAAAAGATTATATTGATGCACGCTTAATCCTAAAGGGTGGTGGCTGTGAGAATAAAAATATTCAGTATAGCTTACCGTGTGAATTAGAAGGACTTGGACGCGCTGGCCGTGATTTAGAAGGGATTCGTAAATGCCTTCTTCATGCTGTATATCAAGCGCAAGGTCAAGGCTGTAGTGCAGGTGTAATTGGTGTTGGTATCGGGGGAGACCGCACATCAGGTTACGAATTAGCAAAAAATCAATTATTCCGTACATTAGATGATGTCAATCCAGTACCAGAGTTACAAAAACTTGAAGAGTACGTATTAGAAAATGCGAATAAGCTTGGCATTGGTACGATGGGATTTGGCGGAGAAACAACTTTACTTGGTTGTAAAATTGGCGTGTATAATCGTCTGCCAGCTAGTTTCTACATATCTGTTGCGTATAATTGCTGGGCATATCGCCGCCTTGGCGTAACAATCCATCCTGAAACAGGTGAAATTATGGATTGGCTATATCAAGAAGGTGAGGATACACTTCAGCAAGAAGCGCAAGAAAAAACAGAGCAACGTGAGATTGTATTACAAGCACCAATTACAGAAGAGCAAATTCGTGAACTTCGCGTTGGTGATGTTGTAACAATTAATGGCATGATGTATACAGGTCGTGACGCAATCCATAAGCATTTAATGGATAACGATTGTCCAGTAGATTTAAAAGGACAAGTTATTTATCACTGTGGTCCAGTTGTCGTGAAAGATGAAAATGAAAACTGGCAAATTAAAGCGGCAGGTCCAACGACAAGTATTCGTGAAGAACCGTACCAAGGCGATATTATGAAGAAATTCGGTATTCGCGCTGTCATTGGAAAAGGTGGTATGGGTGCAAAAACATTAGCGGCTTTAGAAGAGCACGGTGGTGTATATTTAAATGCAATTGGCGGTGCAGCGCAATATTATGCCGAATGTATTAAAGAAGTAAAAGATGTTGATTTCTTACAATTTGGTATTCCAGAGGCAATGTGGCATTTACGTATCGAAGGATTTAAAGCAGTTGTAACGATGGATTCTCATGGTAATAGCTTACATGCAGATGTTGATAAAACATCACTTGAAAAATTAGCTAGCTTTAAAGAGCCAGTATTTAAGTAAACAAAAATGCATCTCGAATGATTCGAGATGCATTTTTTTGGTATATATAGAAAAACATGTTCAGCATGAAAGAATGCACGGCAACAGAAACTACAAGTACGATTATATATGGAAAGGAGACTATTTATGAAATATAAATGGTTATATATCGGTCTCATTTTTTCAATTATGATGGCACTTGTTCCAGTTTCAGCATTAGCTTATACAAATACTCCACATAACTGGGGAATCCCGCGTCCTAAAAATGAAACAGTACCAGATGCAGGAAAGTTATACACAGATTTACTACAAAAAAATGGTGGGTTTTATTTAGGGGATGCAAAGAAAAAAGATATTTATTTAACATTTGATAATGGGTACGAGAATGGATACACAGGGAAAATCTTAGATGTATTAAAAGAGAAAAAAGTACCGGCAACTTTCTTTGTAACGGGTCATTATATTAAAACCCAAAAAGATTTGTTATTAAGAATGAAGAATGAAGGACATATTATTGGAAATCATTCGTGGAGTCATCCTGATTTTACAACGGTAAATGATGCGAAACTTCGTGAAGAATTAACGAGTGTAACGGAAGAGATTAAAAAAGTAACTGGGCAAAAAGAAGTAAAATATGTACGTCCGCCGCGCGGCGTATTTAGTGAAAGAACGTTGGCTCTTACGAAAGAAATGGGCTATTATAATGTATTTTGGTCACTTGCATTTTTGGATTGGAAAGTGGACGAGCAAAGAGGATGGCAATATGCACATAATAATGTAATGACGATGATTCATCCAGGATCTGTTTTATTACTTCATGCAATATCAAAAGATAATGCAGAAGCACTTGCGAAAATCATTGATGATTTGCGCGAGAAAGGGTATCATTTTAAAAGTCTAGATGACTTAGTAAAAAGCAATCAACCGTAAGCATGTATGCTTGCGGTTTTCTCATGCTATAATGATGTGTAAAAAGGATGGGGAAACGTATGTGGAGCGAACATGTTACGTTAGAGTATCCGTATCATTTTGAAGAGGTATTAAAACGTTTATCTTTTGATCCTCTTAACGTCATTCAATTAGATGAGAAAGTCATTTATGTCCCGCTTTGTATAGACGAGGAACAGATTGTTGTTCGCTTGCAAGGGATTGGTACTGTTCAAAATCCACAGTTTTGGATCTCTAGTCAGGCAGGAGATCAAGAGAAAGTCATGAAACGAATGAGGGCCATTTTTCATTGGAATGAACCGTTTCAAGATATACAAAATCATTTTTTAAACACATCATTACGTCCACTATTTGAAACATATGCTTATACTCCAATTATTTTAGAGTTTGATTATTTTGCTTGTCTTCTTCGCTGTATCATTCATCAACAAATAAATTTGAAATTTGCTACTGTGTTAACAGAACAGTTTGTGAAACGATATGGAACAGAGAAGAACGGTGTATTCTTTTTCCCCACTCCAGAAATAGTAGCAAATATTTCAATAGAAGAATTGAGGGAGCAGAAGTTTAGTCAGCGAAAGGCTGAATATATAGTAGGGTTAGGTCGAAGTATTGTCAGCGGTACATTAAATTTAGCGAGTATAGAAACCAGGGCGGATGAAGAGGTTTCCGCACAATTGTTACCAATTAGGGGGATTGGTACATGGACAGTGCAAAATTTTTTAATGTTCGGGCTTGGACGGAAAAATATGTTTCCGAAAGCGGACATTGGGATTCAGCGTGCAGTGCAAGGTGTATTTCAATTAGATGATAAACCTGATGATGCATTTTTAGAAAAAGTGAAACAAGAGTGTGAACCATACTGCAGTTATGCAGCGTTATATTTATGGAAAAGTATAGAGTAGAGGTGTAATAATGATACAAAAGCAACATGAGAGTAAGTTGGAAGTTGGTCAAACGTTTCCTGTGACAATTAAACGTCTTGGGATTAACGGAGAAGGCGTTGGTTATTTTAAGAGACAAGTTGTTTTCATTCCAGGGGCATTACCAGGAGAAGAAGTTGTTGCTGAAACAACGAAAATTCAGCGTGGCTTCGCTGAAGCGAAAGTGAAAAAAGTTCGTAAAGCTTCACCACATCGTGTGAAAGCACCATGTCCGGTATATGAAGAGTGTGGCGGTTGTCAGCTGCAACATTTAGATTATAAAGAACAATTAAATCAAAAGCGTGATATCGTCGTACAAGCATTCGAGAAGTATATGAACAACAGTTTGGAAGAAAAAATTCGTCCAACGCTTGGTATGGAAAACCCATGGCATTATCGTAATAAGAGTCAATTACAAGTGGGACGTAAAGACGAAAAGGTTATTACAGGGCTGTATAAGCAAAATTCACATCAGTTAATTGATATTGCTCACTGTATGATTCAACATAAAGCAACGAATGAAGCGACAAAAGTTGTAAGACGTATATTAGAAAAATTAAATGTTTCTATTTACAATGAGAAAAAACAAAAAGGTTTAGTACGCACAATTGTGACACGTACTGCAGTTCAAACAGGGGAAGTACAAGTTACACTTATTACAACAAAAGAAGAATTACCAAATAAAGATCAATTTATCGCAGAAGTACAAAAACAGATGCCAGCTGTTAAATCAATTATGCAAAACGTAAACTGGCGTAAAACATCTGTTATTTTCGGTGATAAAACATTTAAATTAGCTGGAAAAGAAGTAATTCAAGAAACACTAGGTGATTTATCATTTGAATTATCAGCACGTGCATTCTTCCAGTTAAATCCAGAACAAACAGTTGTTTTATACGATGAAGCGAAAAAAGCAGCTGCTTTAACAGGCGATGAGAAAATTGTAGATGCTTATTGTGGTGTTGGTACAATCGGTCTTTGGCTTGCAAATGATGCAGCGGAAGTACGTGGTATGGATGTAATTCCAGAAGCGATTGAAGATGCAAGAAAAAATGCGAAGCGTCACGGATTTACAAATACGAAATATGAAGCAGGTAAAGCTGAACAATGGTTACCGAAATGGGTAAAAGAAGGATGGCGTCCAGATGTAATTGTTGTCGATCCACCTCGTACAGGTTGCGATGATAAATTACTGGAAACAATTTTAAAAGTGAAACCAAAACAAGTTGTTTACGTATCTTGTAATCCTTCTTCATTAGCACGTGATGTACAAGCATTAATGAAGAGTTATGAAGTGGAATATGTACAACCAGTTGATATGTTCCCACATACAGCCCATGTAGAAAATGTAGTGAAGCTTGTTAGAAAGTAAAGTTTATTCATATTCCCTCACGATATGAGGGAATATTTTCTATGAAGGAGAGTAAAATGAATAATTATAAATTAACGATTCAGTACGATGGTGCACGTTTTAAAGGATGGCAACGTCTCGGTAATAACGATAATACAATTCAAGGAAAAATCGAGAGTGTCATATCTGAAATGATCGGAAAAGAAATTGAAATTATCGGTTGTAGTAGAACAGATGCGGGTGTACATGCTTTGAATCAAGTTGCTAACTTTCAAAGTGATGAGAAGTTAGTGGAACATAAAGTGAAAAAATATTTAAATCAATATTTACCCAACGATATTAGCATTACGAATGTAGAAGAAGTACAAGATCGCTTCCATGCTCGTTATAATTCTAAAGCAAAAACATATCTTTATAAAATTTGGAATGAAGAGCATACAAATCCATTTATGCGTAAATACAGCATGCATGTGAATAAAAAATTAAATGTGAAAAGCATGAAAGAAGCTGCGAAACATTTAGTTGGTTCACATGACTTTACTGCTTTTTCAAATGCGAAATCAAAGAAAAAGTCTATGGTTCGAGAAGTATATACACTTGAAGTGATGGAAGAAGCAGGATTTGTACAAATTAGAGTAAGTGGTAACGGATTCCTTCATAACATGGTACGAAAAATTGTTGGAGCATTAATTGAAGTTGGATTAGGACAATTAGATGCGGACGCAATCCCAAATATTTTAGAGGAAAAACAACGTAATCAAATTAATTGTCTTGCTGAGGCGAGTGGTTTGTATTTGGAGAATGTTGAATTTTAATAAACAATAAAAAAATCGAGCTGTGTAAGCTCGATTTTTTTATTGTTTTGGCATTAAGAAGATTTTTCTTTCTTCATACGTATCTTCAAATTCCAAAAAGCAGCAAGCATAATAGCTGCAAAGGAGCCGCTAATTGTTGCTAATAGTTTTGCATAAGGATAAGCATTCATATCAACTAGTAACATCATACATACAAGGGTAGGGAAGAAGGCTAAGTAGTGTAATAACTTTAATTTGTTATCATTACTCATATATATCGTTCCTTTCTAGTATGTTATATGTTTATTGTAGCATATTTTCCCAATTTTCATTTGTACTTGGAAGCGGATTCATCCTATATTTGATTAAAGTTTCATTTCATATGTGTAAATGCAATTTTTTAATTCGATATTGTAAGTTTTGCCTACTTAATCCTAAAAACTTTGCAGCCTGTGAGATATTACCGTGATACTCTGTCAGAATTTGATTGATGTAGTTCTTCTCCATTGTCTCTATTGTGTGCTTTAACGTTTTAGGTGCATCATCCTCGTTATTAGTTAGGGAAGGTTGCATATTGAATTCTTTTTTTATTTGTTCACGAAAGCGAGCGGGAAGATGAAACGCTGTAATAATATTTTCATCTTCAACTAAATTCATCGAACCTTCAATGATATGTTCCAATTCTCGTACGTTTCCAGGCCAATCATATGCATACAAGAATTCTCTTACATGTACATCTAGATCCGTTACGCCAAGTCCAAATTGAATGTTGTACTTTTCGATAAAGTGCTGCACAAGATCAGGAATATCTTCTTTTCGTTCACGTAAAGGCGGGAGACATAAAGTAACGACGCTTAATCGGTAATATAAGTCTTCCCGTAATCGATTATGTGTAATAGCTTCAAGAGGATCTTCATTAATAGTTGCTATAATACGAACATCAATTTCTTTTTCTTGTGTGCCTCCGATTCTTCGTATTGTTTTTTCTTGTATAGCTCGTAGTAACTTCGCTTGAAGTGCTGGACTTAATGAGTTGATCTCATCTAATAACAAAGTTCCTCCATTTGCTTCTTCAAATAAACCAGCTTTATCGATAGCTCCTGTAAATGCACCTCGGTTCGTACCAAATAATAAGCTTTCCATGAGTGTATCAGGTATAGCGGCACAGTTTTGTGAAATAAATGGTTTTGTTGAACGTTGACTTTCATTATGGATACTTTGTGCAAATAGTTCTTTACCGGTCCCTGTTTCTCCTACGAGAAGTATGGATGAGGATGTACGAATTACTCTCTTTGCTTCTGTAATGACAGATTGAATAGCATTAGAATCACCGATTATGTGATCAAAGGTAAACTTATTATTTTGTTTTCGAGAAAGGTTCGTTTTCATTGTTTGTTTGAAATGGCTAATCTCTGTTGAAATTTCAATAGCGCCTTTAATTTTTCCGTTTTCTATTATAGGGAAAGTATTGTTAATTGTTGTAATTTCTTGCCCTTTATTGTTAAAATACGTTTGTTTTATATTTTTGTTTGTTTTTCCTAATTTTAATGCCTCTATTAGAGTACTATTTTTATTTTCTTCAAATGCGAATACTTCTAAAGGACTTTTATATAGCACATCTGAGCGTTCCATTGATTCAATTTCCATCATTTTGCGGTTATGAAGATTTTTTTTTGAGAAACCTTCATTTTAAATAGGAATTGGAGATTGGTACGCATTTTGCATAAATAATAGTTGAAATCTCTAAAGGAGGGATATGCAACGTTTCAGTACCGATTAATAAGAAGGAGGAGTTTATAAAGTGAAGATGGTTATAGAAGGCGTGTATAGTCCTTGTTACGGGAAAGTAGAGAAGTTATTTGTTACGGAAAGTTCTTACGTATACGAGTGGGAGAAATTAGCGTTAATTGAAACAATAGATAAACAGAAAGTAGAAATTAAAGTAGGAATCAGTGGATATATCGAATCATTAGAAGTAGTAGAAGGACAAGCTATCGCTGATAAAAAGTTATTAATAACAGTGAGGGATGATCTTTTAATAACAGGTAGTGATTGATACTATGTATTTTGCTCTTTTCAATAATTATTCTTATTATGAACATTTTTAAAAACGCTTACATGAAATGGGTTTCCAAAGTGAAAAGGGGGGATTTATATGATGGATCAAAACCAAGGGTTAAAAAGGGAATTGAAAAGCAGGCACATCTTTATGATTGCACTTGGAGGAGTTATTGGTACCGGTCTTTTTTTAGGATCTGGGTATACAATTCATGAAGCTGGGCCTGGAGGAGCGATTGTAGCGTATCTTGTTGGAGGATTTGTTATGTATTTAACGATGCTCTGTCTTGGAGAGTTAGCTGTTGCGATGCCTGACGCAGGATCTTATCAAACGTATGCTACAAAGCACATTTCCCCTGCAGCGGGTTATGTAGTCGGCTGGATGTCATGGCTAAACTGGTCTGCTACGATAGGTATTGAACTGATTGCAGTTAGTATTTTAATGAAACGATGGTTTCCTGATGTACCGTCATGGATTTGGTGTGTAGCGTTTGCGGTGCTTCTCTTTGCTATCAATGCGTTATCTTCAAGAAGTTTTGCAGAAGTTGAATTTTGGTTTGCAAGTATTAAAGTAATTACAATCATTGCATTTATTATTTTAGGCGGGGCAGCAATGTTTGGTTTTCTAGATATGAAAGGAAATGAACCAGCACCGATGTTCTCTAGCTTTACTGATTATGGTGGGTTGTTTCCAAATGGATTATCAGCCATTTTAATTACGATGATTGCAGTTAATTTTTCCTTCCAAGGAACGGAACTAGTTGGTATTGCAGCTGGAGAGAGTGAAAATCCAGAGAAAACGATTCCGAAGGCAATTAATAATACAGTTTGGCGTATACTTGTGTTCTTTGTATTATCTATTTTCATTCTTGCAGGCTTATTCCCTTGGCAGCAAGCGGGAGTGATAGAAAGTCCATTCGTAGTTGTATTTGATAAAATTGGTATTCCTTATGCAGCCGATATTATAAATTTCGTTATTATTACAGCGGTTCTATCCGTTGCGAATTCAGGATTATATGCAACTTCTCGTATGCTATGGTCTATGTCTAATCAAGGAATGATTAGTCCAATTTTCGGTAAGTTATCTAAAAATGGTGTTCCTATTTATGCATTGATTGTAAGTACAATTGTAGGTTGCCTTTCATTACTATCAGGTATTTATGCGGAAGATACAGTTTATTTATGGCTACTTTCTATTGCCGGGTTCGGGGCGATATTAGTTTGGGCATCTATTGCTCTATCTAACTTGTTGGCTAGAAGGTCATACATTAAGCAGGGCGGGGATGTGAAGGACTTGAAATTTAAAACACCGCTGTATCCATTCGTACCACTGCTTGCGTTAGTATTAAATGTAACAGTAATTGTTGGTATGGCTTTTATTCCAGAACAAAGAATGGCATTATATTGTGGTATTCCATTTATGATTGTTTGTTTACTGTTTTACCGTGCGACAAGAAATAAGGCACGTAAGGTAGAACATATTGAAAAAACGAATACAACAGAGGCAGAAAGTTTGTAAATATATTAGAAACTTATGCTAAAAAAAGAGACTGTAAAATTGTAAACAGTCTCTTTTTTTGTGACAATAAAGCTGGAAACATACTATGTATGCAAAGGGGAACTAGCGATGAATCAAGAAGTTTCACAGCTATTAGAACAGATTGATTTACGAAAAGATGAGTTACTAGAGCTTACAAAGACTTTAATTCGTTTTGAAACACCAGCACCGCCGGCGAGAAACACAAATGAGGCGCAAGAATTTGTTGCAGATTTTCTAAAAAAACGAAATTTTAGCGTTGATAAATGGGATGTATATCCGAATGACCCGAACGTTGTTGGGGTGAGAAAAGGGCTAGAAAGTGACACACATAAAAGTCTTATTATTAATGGACATGTGGATGTAGCAGAAGTATCGGTAGATGAAGCGTGGGAAACCAATCCGTTTGAGCCATTTATAAAAGATGGTTGGTTAGTTGGACGTGGTGCGGCGGATATGAAAGGAGGACTGGCTGGAGCACTATTTGCTATTCAACTGTTACAAGAAGCTGGCATTGAATTACCTGGAGATTTAATCTTTCAATCAGTAATTGGGGAAGAAGTTGGAGAAGCAGGTACACTTCAATGCTGCAAAAGAGGTTATGATGCTGATTTTGCAGTCGTAGTGGATACAAGTGATTTACATATGCAAGGACAGGGCGGCGTAATTACTGGATGGATTACTGTGAAAAGCCCCCAGACGTTTCATGATGCAACACGCAGGCAAATGATTCATGCTGGAGGACGTTTATTCGGAGCGAGTGCGATTGAAAAAATGATGAAAATTGTGCAAAGTTTACAAGAATTAGAGCGTCATTGGGCAGTTATGAAAACATATGAAGGTTATCCATCTGGAACAACAACAATTAACCCAGCTGTTATTGAAGGCGGACGGCATGCAGCATTTATTGCGGATGAGTGCCGGTTATGGATAACGGTGCACTTCTATCCGAATGAAACACATGAACAAATAATAAAAGAAATTGAAGAGTATATTGAGAAAGTAGCGGCTGCCGATCCATGGTTAGGTGAAAATCCACCACAATTTAAGTGGGGCGGAGAATCAATGATTGTGGATCGTGGCGAAATTTTCCCTTCTTTAGAAGTAGATAGTGAACATGAAGCAGTAAAAACTCTTAGCTCAGTACACGAATCAATTCTATCTAAAAATGCAATTTTAGATATGTCTGCAACGGTAACGGATGGTGGTTGGTTTAGTGAATTTCATATTCCAGCTGTTATTTACGGACCAGGTACATTAGAAGAAGCTCATTCAATAAATGAGAAAGTTGAAGTAGAACAGTTAATTGAATTTACAAAAGTAATAACAGCATTTATATATAAATGGTGTCACACGAAAAAATAGATTAGTGTGTTGAAATCGTACAGGTATGTATACTTGTACGATTTTTTAGTGAACTATTTCAGAGTTGAACAGAAACACCTGAAATAGTTCTTTATTTTTCTATGTTTTTCGTTTTAGTTCGATTAATTTTTCTTTCGCTAATTCAACAGCAATTGCATCATCTAAATAGCCAATTGGAAAGAGATAGTCGGGAATAATATCTGTCGATAAAATGAAATACAGTAATGCGCCTCCAAGAACTGCACGCTCTTCTTTTGAGATAGTTTCATTGCAAAATTGTTGATACATATCGGTTAATTGTTCAATAAAAGGACCAGCGCTATCAATTTGTTCTAATTTACTCGCGAAACTTTCATGAATACGTTTTTCACCTTCTGTTGTCTGAGCATAGCGTTCATAGTTTTCAAGTTCTTGTTTTACGCGAGTTGTTGTATAGTCAAAATCGAATAAGTTAGAGGATTGCAGCGTTTGCTGAATTGTATCAAGAGATGTGTACATATCCGTCTTTTCTTTATTAATGTGAGGAGAATCAGGATACATTTCATCAAATAACAATTGGGGTGGAACTTGCAAACATTCTGCAAATTTTTGTAGATGTTTTTGTTTTGGCGGTTGTTTACCATTCATAATTCTTGAGATTGTTGCGGGATCAATATTTGTATGCATTCCTAATTGACGCATGGATAAGGCACGTTCTTTTAAAAGTTTTTTTATTAATGTACTAAGCCGCTCATTTGGGTTTTCTTTAGGCATAGTGAAGGCACTCCTTTTTTATTGTTGAAAAAATGTTGAGCATTTCTTACATGTATATGAAACAGACAGGCACAGTTGCTCAACATTTTCATAATATGCATTGAAAAGTGAGAAAAAGGGGTGGCTGTTTATGAGTACGGCAGGTCTATTTTCAATTTTTTTAATCGGTATTGCTTCTAATTTAGATAATGCAGGTGTTGGGATTGCATATGGCATTCGTAAAATTCGAATTTCGTGGCTTAACAATTTTATCATCGCATTTTTTGGTTTTTTATTTACTTTATTAGCTGGCTTTTTTGGGAACTGGATAGCGTTATTTATTTCAGAGTTTACTGCAAACCTAATTGGAGCAATCGTTTTAGGTATAATCGGTGTGTTTATTTTGTGCCAGCCTTTCTTGGGGCAAAGAAATACTGTAGGTTCTAAAGATGGTAATGTACTTATAGGCATTTTACGTGATCCAGAAAAAGCAGATTTTGATGGTTCTAAAACAATTAGTTTTTCAGAAGCAATTGTTTTAGGGGTTGCGTTGTCTATTAATAATATTGCAGGTGGATTTGACGCTGGGGTAACAAACTTGAATCTGTGGCTTACAGCAACTATTTCTGGGGTGTTTAGTTTTATTTGTATTAGTGGTTTTGCTTATGTAGGAAAACGATTTTTAGCAGAATACTTAGGGAAATGGGCTACTGTTATTGCGGGCGTGCTATTAATTCTTATTGGGATAGATCAGTTATTGTGAGGAGAACAGAAAACAATGTTCGAGTATTTCCTTGGAAATATGGCAAAGGATTGCATATATCGACGTACTTTTCTCCATACTAATACAGATTTCTTTTAAAGAAAGGGTGATCTGTATGGGACGCGGAAAAGCATTTGATCATAAGAAAAAAGGGCATGACCATCAACCGCCTAAAGGTGCGTTTATTCATAAAGATGTAAATGAACATACTTTAGAAGAGGAAGAGCTACCAGTAAATATTGAGGCGTATAAAAATAGTTTAAAAAAACATTAAAAGCACCTACATAGGTGCTTTTTCAACGTATATCTTCAATTAGTTGTTCCGATTCTTCATGCATACTGTATTCACTTAACACTTGAATGCAAAGCCACTTTAATTCTTCGACAGTATGTTCAAGTTCTTCTGGAAGCACATGATGAATGTCTTCAAGTCCCATTCCGAAATGAATAAGTTCAAGTACTTGATCATCGATGTTCCGATCCATTAGTAGTTCAAGTACTTCTAAATTGAATATGTATCGGTGAGCTTCATCGAGTGAAACCACTTTTAACTTCAAGCTTTCTACAATACTCAATATAAAAAGAAGAATCGTTTTTTCAAGAACAGGCTGTTTTTCCATTTGAAATATTAGTTTCATCTTTCACACCTCCACATATAGCGCTAGGTTGTACTATATTATTCAGGAGGGGGGAGCAAATATGCATGATATAGAGAAACTTTTAGTACTGTTTTGTAAGGGGATGGATAGCGGATAAAGTTGAGGTTTTTATGAAATGAAAAAAATCCTGCTAGTATAGCAGGATAACTCTGAATTAAAAAATGCTCCAACCTTCTTGAGCAGAAAGAAGTTCAAGAATTTTAAAACCAGCGATACTATTTCCGTTTGCATCTAAAGCCGGTCCGAAAATGCCAATTCCCATTTCTCCTTTTACGCAGCCGAAAATGCCACCAGCTACGCCGCTTTTTGCTGGGATACCAACGCGGATCGCAAATTCACCAGACTCGTTATACATACCACATGTAACCATAAATGTTTTACAGATTTTTGTAATATGTTTAGGGATAATTTGTTTTTTCTTATATGGATCATATCCATCCATCGCAAAAATTAAGCCGATACGTGCTAAATCGATACAGTTTACTTCAACTGCACATTGTCGAGTGTATAAATCCATAAGTTCTTCGATGTCACAATCGATAATTCCGTTTTGTTTCATGTAGTAACAAAGTGAACGGTTTAAGTAAGCTGTCTCTAATTCTGAATTGGCAACTTTAGAAGAATAATTAATGGTAGGATTATCTGTTATTTCACGTACAAAATGAAGGATGCGCTCCATTTTTTTTTCATTATCTTTTCCTGTTAACATGCTCGTAATAGCTAGTGCTCCCGCATTAATCATTGGATTAAGTGGTTTGGATGGACTTGTTGTTTCTAACTTAATAATAGAGTTGAATGGATCACCAGTTGGTTCCATTCCAACTTTAGAAAATACATATTCTTCACCACGATCTAAAAGGGCAAGTGCAAGTGTAATTACTTTTGAAATACTTTGAAGAGTAAATAGTGTTTGTGAGTTGCCAGCATGGATATATTCTGTTTCTTTATGGAAAATGGCAATCCCTAAATCGTCTGGATTTGCATTTCCTAGTTCGGGGATATAAGTAGCAAGCTTTCCTTTTTTCGTATATGGTTTTACTTGTTCTAACAACTGTTGTAAGTTGTTTGTTTCAATGCACTGCATAGTACCAACGCTCCTATTTCGAATTAACTACGTTTACTTTTCCCGATATGCTCGGAAATAAATAATAACATGAAAAGGTGGAATGATAAAACGAAAGTTACATGTTCTATAGTAGGTATTTCGTTTCGAGTATTCTATATTAAAAAAGGAGAATTTTCCTTTTATATAACAGTTTGGAAATAGGAGATTTATCCATAAAAAATTCAAAAATAAAAACTACACATCTATACAACTATATGTTATTATGGTTATGTAAATAGAAAGCGTTTTCTAAGGCGTACTTATAATGATAACGATTTCATAAATTGAATTAGGGGGAATTAAAATGTTGCAGTTTCTACAACGTATTGGTAAAGCGTTAATGCTTCCAATCGCAGTGCTACCAGCAGCAGGATTATTGCTTCGTCTAGGACAACCAGATGTATTTGATATTCCTGTTATGGCACAGGCCGGTGCAGCAGTTTTTGATAATTTAGCACTTATTTTTGCAATTGGTATTGCAATCGGTTTGTCTGTTGATGGTAGTGGTGCAGCAGGTCTTGCAGGTGCAATTGGTTATCTAGTTATGAAAAACAGTATTGATGCACTTAGTAAGGGATATTCTACTGTAGAATTACAAGATAAATTAGGCAAAGTTCAAGATTTAATAGGTAATAGCGCTAATGTAGACCCATCTAAGCTTGCAGATACAATGACACAGGTATCTAAGGCAGCCGAATTATCGACTAAAGTGGATATGAAAGTTTTAGGTGGTATTATTGTCGGTGTTATAGCAGGACTTCTTTATAATAAATTCCATAAGATTAAACTTCCAGAATGGTTAGGGTTCTTTGCTGGAAAACGTTTCGTTCCGATTGTTACATCGGTTGTGATGTTACTATTAGGAATTCTATTCGCACAAATTTGGCCAGCAATTCAAAATGCTATCGATGCATTAGCTCATGGAATTGTTAATTTAGGGGCAGTTGGTTCAGGTCTATTTGGTTTATTAAACCGTCTATTAATTCCAATCGGTTTACACCACGTAATGAACACATACTTCTGGTTCGTACTTGGTGACTTTACAAATGCAGCAGGTAATGTTGTAAATGGTGATATTGCTCGCTTCCTTGCAGGAGATAAAACAGCGGGTATGTTTATGACTGGTTTCTTCCCAGTTATGATGTTCGGTTTACCAGCAGCATGTTTCGCAATGATTGCGGCTGCTAAACCAGAAAAACGTAAAATGGTTACAGGTATGTTAGGTGGTCTAGCATTAACTTCATTCTTAACTGGTATTACAGAACCAATTGAATTCTCATTCATGTTCTTATCACCAGTATTATATGGTATTCATGCTGTATTAACAGGTCTGTCTCTATTTATTACAACAACTCTTGGCATTCACGATGGTTTCACATTTAGTGCCGGTGCAATCGATTACTTCTTAAACTTCGGTATTGCAACAAAACCAGTATTACTGGCGGGAGTCGGTTTAATTTACGCAGTAATTTATTTCGTTGTATTTTACTTCTTAATTAAGAAGTTCGATCTAAAAACTCCTGGTCGCGAAGATGACGACGAGCTAGCTGAAGAGGGTGACGCACCTGTTGCAGGTTCAATTGGTGAAACTTACGTAGCAGCTTTAGGTGGAAAAGAAAACTTAACAGTTATTGATAATTGTGCAACACGTCTACGCTTACAAGTGAAAGATGCTGGTCAAGTAAACGAAGCAGCATTAAAACGTGCTGGTGCAAAAGGTGTTATGAAATTAAGTAACACGAGTGTCCAAGTTATCGTAGGTACAAATGTTGAATCTGTTGCCGATGATATGAAAAAACACGTATAAATAATGAGATAAGAGGATATCCCAAAAGGTTGATAACATCAATTTTTTTAGAGGATATCCTCTTTTTTATGTTAACGATTTAACGGGAATCTTACTTTTGTAAATTTTCTTTTTCTTTTTTATACATATAGGTTGGTAATATGTGCAGTGCGTGATAAAGTAGGGATGATATAGAATAGAGTATCCATAATCTGCTAAAATAAATCTTTAGTAGAGGAAGTAAATTATTGGTGAGTAAGGGGAAAAAAGCAATCATGGATCAGGAAAAAAATAATGCGAATGGGAAAGCACGTCGGCCGATTGTATACATAAAAAGAACAATCATTCTCGTCTTACTATTTTCACTTGTATATTTCATGTATACAAAAATTGTTGCGCATAATAAGAAAGAAGAAACTTTAAAAGCAGCGGCAGAAATGAAGAAACAAGAAGAGCTGAAAAAGAAAGAAGAAGAAAAAAAGAAACAAGAAGCACAAAAACAAAGAGAGCAGGAAGAACAAGAAGAACAAGTGAAGCAAGCACAAGCTGTGGAAAAGCCTGCTGAGGGACCACCTCAAGAAATTAATGAAAACGCTCAATTAGATCAATATTTACAAAACGCAGGATTTAGCGGGACAGCTGTTATTGTGAAGAACGGAAAAGTTCTTTTGAATAAAGGATACGGTATGGCGAACAAAGAGAAACAAGTACCGAATAATTCAGAGACAACTTTTTATATTGGTTCTATTTCAAAGGCATTTGTAGCGACTGCTATTATGCAATTAAAGGATCAAAATAAATTAAATGTAGAGGATACGGTTGCAAAGTATATTCCAGATTTCCCTCAAGGTAATGGGATTCAGTTAAAGCATTTACTAACACATACATCAGGAATTCCAGAGTATGAGCAAGGAACAGAGGATATTTCTCATGAAGAACTGATAAAACGAATAGGAAAGCAAAAGCGTGTTGGGAGCCCAGGAGAGAAATGGAAATATTCCGATTCGAACTATTCGATACTCGCCTATATCGCTGAGAAGGTAAGTGGACAACCGTTAGAAGACTATATTAAACAACATATTTTTGCTACTGCGGGTATGAAACATTCTGGTTTCGGTAAAGCGTTAGAGCAAACAAGGTTCCCATCAACAGGTTATAAAATAGTAAATAACAATATGACAACACCTAATATTCCAAGTATGTCACAACTATATGGTTGTGGTGATATATATACAAGTGCACATGATTTATATTTATTTAATGAAGCACTCTTCTCTGGAAAGCTGATTTCAAAAGAGAGTTATAATCAAATGTTTACGGCTGTGAAAAAGGATTACGGATTTGGTTGGTATGTAGACCCGGGAAGTTATTCGAATCACGGTGTAATGCCAGGATGGAATTGTTTAAATGGATTTAGCAAAAACGGAAGTGTGTATGTCGTTTTATTATCTAACATTCAAAATAATATTAAATCGTTTGGTAAAGTGAATAACGACATTTATACGATGTTGCGAAATATTGAAGTGTAAGAGGCTATCCTATTGGATAGTCTTTTTTTATTGAGGAAGTGTAGGGGCAATGGGATAATGAAATAAAGTGAAACTTTAATCAGTGGGGGATTCTTCATCCCTCACTGATTATTAGCCCTCACCAATCGGGCTTTTACGGGCAGTCGATCCCCCACCTAACTTCTTTGCTTTCGCTGAATTTTGAAGTGGGGGTCTTACTGCCCGGCGAATAGCGGGATAAATGGAAAAGGGGGAGGAGTATGAGTATAGATAGGCATCACGCACGTAATGCAAAACGCATTTTTTTTGTATCTATTATTGTATGGGTTATTGTCACAATTGTATTAGTGATGGAATATAAAAAAGGGACGCTATTCACTTCGGAGAAAGAAAATTTGAAATTAATAAGTGTTGTAATACCGGCATTTGGATTATTCATATATAGCTTTATGGAAAAACGAAGATCAAAAATACTTAAAAAGGAAATTTATAATATAGAGAATTCTGAATTATTTGAGCAACAAAAATTTGTTGTTCGTAAAGAGGTAGGGATATTTCAAGTAATAACGTACTTTGGATTAGATGGCAGTGCATTAGGTTTTTTAAAAGAAGAGTATGATTTTGTTATTCAACGTGTATGGCAAGTTGTACTTTCTTTTCTTTTAAAGGGACTACATAAGCAACAATTTTATTTATATAATCACTCGGGAGAAAGATTGTTGCGTGTTCAAAAGGAGATGGGAGTACGAAACTTCTATACTTTTTCTAATATAGATGGAAAGAAAATTGGAGAGTTGAAACAAGTACTAAGTTTAACAAAGTGGGAATGGACCTTTTTAGGGATGGATGGTGAAGAAATTGGTAAAGTGGCTGGCGATTTCTCAGCAACAATGCAGAAAATAGATTGGCGAGATGGAACGCATATTGATGTAAAAGAAGATGGTATTCCTTTAGAAGCTGTTAAGTATTTCTCGGCAAGTGGTGGTTCACTTGTTACAGCTTCTATAAGTGAACAGGCAGAATTACCACGAGCGGTTTATTATAGTGCAGCTGCCATTGTTACAATTAAAAATTAAAATATACATAAAGATAGATGGGATACCATCTATCTTTTTTGTGTGACTAGAAAAGATGGTTTCTTTGAAAAATGTATGCCTTACCTATCACAAAAAAAGCCTGCTCTGTATACATTAAGATGTATGGATGTGTTTTTATACTTTAAAAATAATAGGAGGAGAAGTGTATGTGTTTGTTCGGTAAGTATTGGAAAAAGCTATCGAGATTGTTTAATAGACAATTAGATTATTTTTTAGATAATAAGTTATTGCCTGCTGTGGAGAGACTTTTATTTTCACAAAACTTCGCGAGATTTATTCAAAGAAACTCTAAGCAAGCTACGGAAGAAGTTATTGAATCAAGTAGATTTCAATCTATTATTTGTAACATTTTAAAAGAATGTAATACATCACCTTTTAAAGAAATTGCAGAGCAGTATTTGGGTAAAAACGTAGAGATTACTGTGACAGTTGGACAGTTAACGGGTGTGATTGTAGCAGTTGGTGATGATTTCTTAACACTGCAAGAAGGAATAGGAACAGAAGTTTTATTACCATTTACAAGTATTATATCAATTAAAGAAGCGTAAGAAAGGAGAGTTATATATGTTATTTACTGATGAATTACGTAACCATGTTGGTGAACTAGTGCAAGTTGTGACAGCTGTAGAAATCATTGCAGGCGTTCTTTTATCTGTGACGGATGGGGCAGTAATTGTTCGTACTTCTCCTTCTTATGGACCACCAGAAGATGTAGTTGTACGTATTCCGATTATTGCTTATGTTCGCTTGGAAGGGTAAGCGTGATACAAGTATGAGAGTGTCAGTTGTTATTCCAGTGCATAATGAAGCAAGTACTTTATCAAAAGTTTTAGTAGAAGTAAGGAAGTTGGAACCATATGAAATTATCATAGTAGATAATGGATCGACAGATGGTACGAAAGAAATAGCGTTACAGCATAATTGCCGTGTGATTTATTATAGATATTCTCTTGGTAATGATGTGGGACGGGCAATTGGTGCTAGAGAAGCAAAAGGTGAAATTGTTTTATTTTTAGATGGCGATATCGTCATGAAAAGTGAAGAATTATACAATTTTATTAAAGGAATACAGCAAGGACATGAGATTGTTTTAAATAATTTAACATGGTCCGTTTATTTGAAGATGAGACCGCATTATACGACGGTTGGAAAATATATGTTAAACCGTTATTTGAACAAAAAAGAATTTGTTGTAGGATCTTTAATTGCGATACCACATGCGATAAGTCGTGAAGTGATTGAAGAACTAGGGTGGTGGAATTTAGCGGATCCAGCACTATTTCAAGCGATAGCGATGTCTAGAGGAGTAGATATTTCTGATATGGCTTCAGTTGATGTCATTTACACAAATAAAGTTCGTCCTGTCCATACGGGCACATCACCTGGCTCTCCTTATCCGAAAGCGACTAGTCGTATTATGGGTGATCATTTGCGAGCTTTACAATACGTAATCGAAACATACGGTAATCGCGGTGGTTTTTCAGAGGGCAATAAAGATAGGGAGTTTGTAGGAAAGTATAAACCAGTTTTATTACAAAAGAAAAAAGCGAAATATAGTGCCATTATCCCAGTATCAGAAGAGAAAACAACTATAAGGTCTGTTATACAAGAAGTGAAAAAAGCAGGTGTAGATGAAATTATAGTTGTTGTGAATGGAGCTGCCGTAAAGACCATTAAACAAGTAAAGCTAGAGAATGTTATTGTTGTTGAGTTGGATGAAGTGCTTGGGCATAATGTAGCACGGGCGATAGGGGCCATGTATGCTACGGCAGATATTTGTTTATTTGTTGATGGTGATTTTGTTATTCCAGCAACAAATTTAATTCTATTTTTGCGTGCTATTGAAGATGGAAGTGATGTGGCATTAAATGATTTACAGTGTTTATTAGATATGTTTCATCCAGCAGATCCAATTAGCATGGGAAAATATTTTGTGAATTTGATAGCGAAGCGACCAGATTTATGGAATAACTCATTAACAGCAGTACCACACGCTATGCATAAAAAAGTAATAGAGAAAATTGGTTATGATTCTCTTGTGATTCCTCCATTAGCTCAGGTGAAAGCTATTTTAGAAGGATTCTCTATTACAGCAGTAGAGTTAGTAGATGTTATAAAAACAAATCGAGTACGTCCAGAGCAACACGAATTTGTAAATGGGCGTATTTCAGCATTTGATCGTATTTTCGGTGATCAAATTGAGGCGATTGCGTATTTATTACAATGTACAGACGAACGCGGTGGCTTTACGGATGGAGATAGAGATAGAGATATCATTCAACAATTGAGAAGGGAAGAAGAGAATACAAATGAATAGTAGTAAAGTAGCTATTATTGGCTTAGGGTATGTTGGCCTTCCTTTAGCAGTCCATTTTGCAGAGAGAGGGCATACAGTACTTGGGTTAGATAAAGATATTAGAAAAATAGAATCAATTATAAAAGGAGAAAGCTATATTCCGGATGTTTCTTCTAAAGAGTTACAAAGTTTATTGGTGAAAAAAAAATTAATAGTGAACACACCGGATCAAGGCATTGCTGATTTTCAAAATAGTGATTATGTTATTGTTACTGTCCCGACTCCGATTAATGAACAAAGAGAACCAGACTTAAGTGCCCTCATTTCAGCCTCACATTATATACAACAAAACCTTCAAAAAGGACAAACCTTCATTTTTGAAAGCTCCACATATCCAGGTACACTCGAGGAAGTTATCATTCCTATTATTTCTCAAACAGGTAAAAAGGTAGGAGAAGATTTCTATATCGGATATTCCCCTGAGAGAATTGATCCGGCTAATAGTCACTATTCTGTTCAAACGATTCCAAAAGTTATTAGTGGACAAACAGAAAAGTGTAAACAAAAAGTTCAGGAGTTGTATAGCACTACATTTGATGTCGTTGTTCCAGTTAGTTCTCCGAAAGTAGCGGAAATGTGTAAGTTATTTGAAAATATTCAGCGCCTAGTCAATATTTCATTAGTAAATGAGTTAAACACACTATGTGAAAGTTTAGGAATTGATTTTTATGAGGCAATTGAAGCCGCATCTACAAAACCGTTTGGATTTACCCCATATTGGCCAGGACCAGGAATAGGAGGACATTGTATTCCAGTAGATCCTTTATATTTCCAATGGAGAATAAAAAGGAATGGGGAAATTAGTCAATTAATTGAGGCTGCACATGTGATTAATGAAGAAATGCCAGAGAAAATAGTCCGGAAAGTAAAAGGCATGGTGCAATCACCTGCATCAGTTTTAATTGTAGGAATTGCATATAAGAAAGATGTAAATGATTTGAGAGAATCACCGGCTTTACCAATTATTGAATTGTTACTAAAAGAAGGATATGAAATCGAATATCACGATCCATATATTTCTTCTGCAAAGTTTGAAGGCAAGGTGTACCAATCTGTTTCTTTGGATGAACATGTCGTTAAACAAGCGGGTTGTATATTAATTTTAACTGATCACTCTAATATCGATTGGAAGCTTTTTAAAGGTATGAAGCGAGTAATAGATACACGTGGAATTATAAAGAAGGTGAGTGTATGAGTAAGAAATGTTTAATTACAGGTGGAGCAGGATTTATTGGTTCACATTTAGCTGAAGAGCTGGTGAAAAGAGGGTATGGGGTTACGATCGTTGATAACTTCTATAAAGGGAAAAATAAATATCATGATGAGTTAATGAAAGAAATTCGAGTTATTCCAATAAGTGTTTTAGATAAAAATTCTATTTATGAATTAGTAAACCAACATGATGTAGTGTTTCATTTAGCAGCAATTTTAGGCGTGAAAACGACAATGGAAAAGAGTATAGAGCTTATTGAAACGAATTTTGATGGAACGAGAAACATTTTACAAGCAGCGCTAAAAGAAAAGAAGAAAGTGGTCTTTGCTTCTACTTCAGAAGTATATGGTAAGGCAAAGCCACCCTTCTCTGAAGAGGGAGATCGATTATACGGGGCAACTTCTAAAATACGCTGGAGTTATGCAGTGTGTAAAACATTAGAAGAAACATTATGTTTAGGATACGCATTAGAAGGTTTACCGGTAACGATTGTTCGTTATTTTAATATTTATGGTCCAAGAGCGAAAGATGGTCCGTATGCAGGGGTAATCCCACGATTTATTAGTGCGGCTTTGCAAGGAGAAGACATTCTCGTATATGGAGATGGAGAGCAGACACGTTGTTTTACGTATGTAAGTGATGCGGTAGAGGCAACGATTCGAGCGATGGATGAGAATGTAAATGGTGAAATTATTAACATAGGTTCTGACAATGAAAAGAGTATAAAAGAAGTGGCAGAAGTAATTAAAAAGCTAACGAAATCCTCTTCAAAGATTGTTCAAGTTCCTTTTGAAGAGGTGTACCCACATAGCTTTGAAGAAATTCCAAATAGAAGACCAGATGTTGCGAAATTAAGAGAACTTGTTCAGTTTCAAGCAGAAGTAACATGGGAAGAAGGATTGAAAGAAACTATTAAGTGGTTCCGTGAAGAAAATAATGGCTAAGTCACTATCGGTCATTATACCTGTATATAATGAAGTTGAAACGATTTCAGATGTTATCCAATCGGCAAAAGGATTAAATCCAATAGAGATTATTGTAGTAGCAAACGGTTGTAACGATGGTACAGAAGAGGTTGCTGATCGTTTAGGGTGTAAAGTAATCAAGTATATAGAGCTACTAGGGAACGATGTTGGCCGCGCGATTGGCGCAAAACACGCGATAGGTGATGTATTACTATTTATAGATGGAGATTTTGCTATTCAAACTTCAAAATTACAATTATTCCTTAATCCGATTTTACATGATCAGGCCGACATCGTTTTAAATAATTTGGACGCATTATTTTTAAAGAAACAAAAACCGCACGCCGTGACAGTATGGCGCCAAATATTAAATGCAATGTTAGAGCGTGAAGAATTAAAAATTGATTCCTTATTAGATGCACCTCATGCGCTGACGAAAGAGGTCGTTCAAAGCATCGGATATGAATGTTTTGTTAATCCTATTTTGGCTCATTTACGCCTCGTTCAAAGTGAATGGAGAATTAGTCGGCATTGTGCAATTGACGTTATTACGCCAAATAAATTTCGGCCGACCGAGCATGCTGCGTACGGCACGGGTCTTTCGCAATCTGAAAAACGGATGATAGGTGATCATATAGAAGCTGTAGCGGAGCGAATAGTAGGTAGCGATGAGCGCGGAGGGTATTGTGATGGAAATAGGAAAAGAGATAGTGTCTATCATACTTTAGATTTCGAAGATTTTTATCAAGGATGGGGCGTTACATCTAAATTGTATAAAGGAAAGCAATTATCGGTCGTCATTCCTGTACAAAATGAAGAGAAGACGATTGGAAACGTTATAGAAGAGCTCCGCAAAATTGAACCTTTTGAAATTATCGTTGTTGTAAATGGTTCGTCTGATAAAACAGCAACGATTGCAAAAGACAAGGGAGCAACAACAATTGTATATAAAGAAGCACTTGGCAACGATGTGGGACGTTCACTTGGGACTTATTTCGCCAAAGGAGAAATTGTATTATTTATAGACGGTGATTTTGTTATTCCAGCTAGTGAGCTATATCCATTTGCAAAAGCTATTGCAGATGGAATGGATGTCGCATTAAATGATCTAAATCATTATTTAGATTTAAGAGTACCGCTTCATCTTGTAACTGCATTTAAATATGCATTAAATTTAGCTTGTGATAGAAAAGATTTAGGAGTAGGATCTCTTATCGCTGTACCTAATGCGTTTAGCCAGAAGTGTTTGAAATCAATTGGGTATAGGTCTTTATTGTCACCTTGCGTAGCGCAAGTGAAAGCTATTCTTTCAGGATTCGAAATTGCGTGTGTAAGTCGTGTAGAGGTCGATAAGATGAACCGCATTCGTCCCAGTGAACATTTTGCAAAAATAGGTCATCCTCCAGCTGTCTTGCGAATTATAGGTGATCATATAGAAGGATTAGAGCAATTAATTGTATTAGAAGGTAGCCGTGGTGGATTCTATGATGGGAATAGAAAAAGAGATGTTTTAGAGTAGTAACAAAAAAAGTGTACAACATATGTACACTTTTTTGTTCTGTTATAAAAACTATAACAGATTAGGAGATAAGAGTATTACAGCTCTACAATGGGTATTGTTCTTATATTACAAAATAGGACTCGTATATAAGGATACCAAAAAAATACAATTAAGGAAAGGGTTAATTATAAAGACTTTTAAGTGAAGTTAACACTATGCATATAGTAGTTTGCTCAACATTTCACAAACATGTCACAACTATTTCGTTCACTTTAGCAAAAAAGTAGTATTCTAAGTGTGTAAGCTGTTATATAAAAAATCTTAGTCCTGTACTAATCAAAAATGGAGGAGATTAGGATGACTCAAGTATTAGAAAATGTTAAAAACGCATGGGAAAACTTTAAAGGTGAAAAATGGAAAGCAGAGATTGATGTTCGCGATTTCATTTTAAATAATGTAAACGTTTTCGAAGGAGACGAATCTTTCTTAGCGGGAGCAACTGAAGCAACGAAACAACTTTGGGATCAAGTAATGGATTTAACAACGAAAGAACGTGAAAACGGTGGCGTTCTTGATATGGATACAAAAATTGTTTCTTCTATTACATCACATGAACCAGGATATTTAAATAAAGATATTGAAAAAGTAGTCGGTTTCCAAACTGAAAAACCATTTAAACGTTCTTTACAACCATATGGTGGTATTCGTATGGCGGAACAAGCTTGTGAATCTTATGGATACGAAATGGATAAAGAGCTTAGTCGTATTTTTAGAGATTGGAGAAAAACTCATAACCAAGGTGTATTCGATGCTTATACACCAGAAATGAGAAATGCACGTAAATCAGGTGTAATTACTGGTCTTCCAGATGCATACGGACGTGGACGTATTATCGGTGACTACCGACGCGTAGCATTATATGGTATTGATCATTTAATTGAAGCGAAAAAAGCTGATTTGAATTTAACTGGCGGTGTAATGAGCGAAGATACAATGCGTTTACGCGAAGAGTTATCTGAGCAAATGCGTGCACTTCAAGAGTTAAAACAAATGGCTGCTTCTCATGGCTTTGATATTTCTAAGCCAGCAACAAACACACAAGAAGCATTCCAATGGTTATACTTCGCATATCTTGCAGCAATTAAAGAGCAAAACGGAGCTGCAATGAGTCTTGGACGTACTTCTACATTCTTAGATATTTATATTGAAAGAGATTTAGCAAATGGTACTTTAACAGAAGAAGAAGTACAAGAAATTGTGGATCACTTCATTATGAAATTACGTCTTGTGAAATTTGCAAGAACACCTGATTATAATGAATTATTCTCTGGTGACCCAACTTGGGTAACTGAGTCTATCGGTGGTATGGCATTAGATGGTCGTCCATTAGTAACAAAGAACTCATTCCGTTTCTTGCATACATTAGATAATTTAGGACCAGCTCCAGAACCAAACTTAACAGTTCTTTGGTCTAAACAATTACCGCAGAACTTTAAAAACTACTGTGCGAAAATGTCTATTAAAACATCAGCAATTCAATATGAAAATGATGACATTATGCGTGCTGACTACGGCGATGACTACGGAATTGCTTGTTGTGTATCTGCAATGAGAATTGGTAAACAAATGCAGTTCTTCGGCGCACGTGCAAACTTAGCAAAAGCATTACTATATGCGATTAACGGTGGTAAAGATGAAAAATCTAAAGCACAAGTTGGTCCTGAGTACGCACCGATTACTTCTGAAGTATTAGATTATGAAGAAGTTATGCGTAAGTTTGATATGACAATGGAATGGTTAGCAGGTCTATATTTAAACACATTAAATGTTATTCATTACATGCATGATAAATATAGCTACGAACGTATTGAAATGGCACTTCATGATACAAATGTTCTTCGTACAATGGCAACAGGTATCGCGGGTCTATCTGTAGTAGCAGACTCTTTAAGTGCAATTAAACACGCAAAAGTAAAACCAATTCGTGATGAAAACGGTATTGCAGTTGACTTTGAAATCGAAGGAGATTTCCCTAAATACGGTAACAATGATGACCGTGTAGATGAAATCGCTGTAAATCTTGTAAAAACATTTATGAATAAACTTCGTAAACATAAAACATACAGAAATTCTGTTCATACAATGTCGATCTTAACAATCACATCTAACGTTGTATACGGTAAGAAAACTGGTAACACTCCAGATGGTCGCCGTACTGGAGAACCATTTGCACCAGGTGCGAACCCAATGCATGGTCGTGATACAAAAGGTGCATTAGCTTCATTATTATCTGTAGCTAAATTACCATATGAAGATGCACAAGATGGTATTTCTAATACATTCTCTATTATTCCAAAAGCACTTGGTAAAGAAGATGATGTACAAGTACGTAACTTAGTATCAATGCTTGATGGTTATGCAGTAAAAGAAGGCCATCACTTAAATATTAACGTATTTAATCGTGAAACATTAATGGATGCGATGGAACATCCTGAGAAATATCCACAATTAACAATTCGCGTATCTGGTTACGCTGTAAACTTTATTAAATTAACTCGTGAACAACAAATCGATGTAATTAATCGTACAATGCATGAAAGTATGTAAGTGAAAAAGTGTCCCTCTGCTTTTTATAAATAGCAGAGGGGGGCTGCTTCAATAAAGGAGGAAGTAACATGATAAAAGGAAGAATTCATTCTGTAGAGTCTTGTGGTACTGTTGATGGCCCAGGAATTCGTTATGTCATATTTACACAAGGGTGTTTATTACGTTGTCAATACTGTCATAATGCTGATACGTGGGAGATCGGTAAAGGAAAAGAAATAACAGTTGAAGAAGTAATGCAGGATGTGACATGTTACCTTCCTTTTATTGAAGCTTCTGGAGGCGGTATAACAGTTAGTGGTGGTGAACCATTATTACAGCTAGATTTCTTAATTGAATTATTTAAGAAATGTAAGGAAGTTGGAATTCATACAACAATTGATTCTTCGGGTGGTTGTTATTCTGAAGAACCAGAATTCCAAAATAAGCTAGATATTTTAATGGATTACACAGATTTAGTTTTATTGGATTTGAAACATATTGATTCAAAGAAACACCGTAAATTAACAGGGAAACCAAATGAACATATTTTACAATTTGCTCGTTATTTATCGGATAAAAATAAACCAATTTGGGTAAGACACGTATTAGTTCCTGGTGTTACGGATAATGAAGAGGATCTACAAAAATTATCTAGCTTTATTCAAAGCCTGTCTAATGTTCAGAAGGTTGAAGTGCTACCATATCATAAGCTTGGTGTATATAAATGGGAGGCACTTGGGCATAAATATCCACTCGCGAATGTAGAACCACCTACTGAAAAAAATGTAGAGCAAGCAAGACATATTTTACAAGCAGTCTAATCCAAATATTGGATTAGGCTTTTTGCTTTCTTTACAATAAAACCTAGAGTATGTATATAGAAAAGAGTATACTAAAAATAGAATATCCATATTTTTGTAAGGAATAAGTGGAGAAATTTACATAATTGTAAAGGGAAATCAAAATAGTAAAAAGAATTAAGAAGTAAAAGAGTGAGTATCATGGAATAGAGAACATTTGTAAGTTATTGCGAAAGCTCTTATAGGAAAGTATAATGTAAAGATATGAGCACAGATAGGATTAAGGGGTCAATCTTATATGCTTTGCATATCCACGACAGGTACATAGCTGAAAGAGAAGTATTAGAATCTGTTTATGTAATTTTTAAGGAAAATGTTTTTCCTATTGTCGTATATGCAATATGGAGAAACAATAAGCTAGGAGTGGATTTGTTTGATAAAAAACCCCAAGGTTTTAATATTAACTGCACATTACGGTAATGGTCATGTGCAAGTAGCGAAAACATTAGAACAAACATTTCGCCAAAAAGGAATTAAAGATGTAATTGTATGCGATTTGTTCGGAGAATCACATCCAATTATAACCGATATTACAAAATATTTATATTTAAAAAGTTATACAATAGGAAAAGAATTATACCGCTTGTTTTATTATGGCGTAGAAAAAATTTATGATAAAAAAATAGCATCTTGGTATGCGAACTTTGGAAGAAAACGTTTGAAATTACTTTTACAAGCAGAGAAACCGGATATTGTTATTAATACTTTTCCGATCATAGCTGTACCAGAGTTAAAAAAGCAAACAGGTATTTCAATTCCTGTTTATAACGTATTAACGGATTTTTGTGTGCACAAAATATGGATTCATCGGGAAGTAGATCGTTATTTTGTAGCAACGGATCACGTGAAAAAAATTATGGTTGATATTGGTGTGCCCTCGGAGCAAATTGTTGAAACTGGAATTCCGATTCGTAGTAGTTTTGAGCTGAAGATCAATCCAGACATTATATATAATAAATATCAGTTATGTAAGAATAAAAAGATTTTACTAATTGTAGCAGGTGCTCATGGGGTATTAGGAAGTGTAAAAGAACTATGCCAATCATTTATGTCATTACCTGATTTACAAGTAGTTGTCGTTTGTGGAAAGAATGAAGCGTTAAAACAGGATTTATTAGGAGTACAGGAAAAAAATCCTGATGCATTAAAAGTATTTGGTTATGTTGAAAATATTGATGAATTATTCCGTGTTACTTCTTGTATGATTACGAAGCCAGGCGGTATTACGTTAAGTGAAGCGGCAGCATTGCAAGTACCTGTCATTTTATATAAGCCTGTTCCAGGGCAAGAAAATGAAAATGCGATGTACTTTGAAAGAAAAGGAGCTGCAGTTGTGATTCGTGATGATAGTGAGGTTTTTGCAAAGACAGAGGCGTTATTACAAGATGATATGAAGCTTCTTCAAATGAAAGAAGCGATGAAAAGCATTTATCGTCCGGAGCCAGCTGGTCATATTGTGGATACAATTTTGACAGAAAATCATGTAGAACCGAATCATATACCTATTAAATCACCTGCTCTTGCACAATTATTTACTTAATATGAAACCCTCTTTTATATGTTTAAAGAGGGTTCTTTATTGTTTTATAAGATAAAGTAGTAACTTATCCACATGAAGATTATGTTTTCATTAAACAGTAAAGTCGAAATATTAACAACTATATCCACATTGTCCACAATTTTTAGAAAACTATCCACAATTCTAACATTTACTATGCGTTACAACATATAAACTTGTGAAGGATTTGTTGAATTTATTCACAATTCTATAAATTGTGTGGATAACGTTATCCACACAAAAAAGGTTCCTTATAAATAAGGAACCTTTTTGTCTATTCTATCACGTAGAAAAAATATGTAATGAGAATGAATAATTAGGGGGGAAAACTTCTAATTATTCATTCTCACTTTAAATACTTTTCGAGCGATAACCCGCTGCGCGATCTGCTTTGCGAAATTCTCGTTGGTAAAGAACTTCTTGTGTACTAGATAATGTGTTTTTTGTTTTGTCACGTTTCTTTTTATCCATTACAAATCACCTCGTGTCCTAAAGTCACTATCTATCGTTTCCAAAGACATAGGGTGATATACGTATATGGTAAAATGTTAATGATTAATTATTTTTTCTGTAAATTTAGATTATGCTTCTTTTAATTGGTGAGCATCTTGGAACGTTGTATCTCGCATTGTAGCAAGTGTATATTGATCTTTTGGGATTTCATATAAGTTATATACTTCTTCATTTGCGTTAATTTCATCATAAA
The DNA here is from genome assembly GCF_016483705.1 of Bacillus cereus group sp. N6. NCBI lineage: Bacteria > Bacillati > Bacillota > Bacilli > Caryophanales > Bacillaceae > Bacillus > Bacillus cereus group sp. N6. The sequence continues at coordinate 23,521 of NZ_JAEHBI010000031.1, read as the reverse complement.
CGGCTTTTCTTGTTTCGTTTGCTAGATTTACATATTGTAGTTTTTCGGCAGCTTTAATAGAACGAATGTTTATTTTACGAATACGCATAAAGATTGTTTCAATATCTAATTCATAGAAAAGTTCACTAAAAAATGAATCTTTCGCCAATTTATTATAGCCTTTTCCATGATAGGGTTTGCCAAGCCATGTTCCGAGAAATCCGGCTTTTTCTTGCACATCAAATAAAGTAATTGTTCCGATAGGGTTACCCCATTCATCTAAAATTGTGCGTGAAATTAATTCCCCACGCTCTTCAGCTTCAATCGTTTGTTTCGTTAAAAATAAATACTCTTCATAAGAATAAGCCTTTTGACGCACAAAAGGGAAGACAGCTGGGTCCACCATTAACTCGTATAGAACGTGGCTGTCGTGTAAGTCGCGTTTTTTCAACATACTAACTCCTCCTCACACGAGGGTAGCATGACGAAAAAACACCCCACCCTCGAAATTTTTATATCAATCTTTAAAAAATTTCGGGGTGGGAATCGAACCCACTAGAACCAGTTTCTAACGCTGGTGGCGCACCATTTGCCTTCCCCATTCATCAATTTGAAAATGATAATCACGACACAAATTGATTATGGTTTCATTCAGTTTATAATCGTATAATACTTTATCTAGTCAAAAAAATAAACTAGTTTTTTTTATTTTTTTTGTAAATTATTTTTCCATCAATCATGGTTAGTACAGGCTTGGCTAAATAATGGAAAGGATGATGAGTCCATAACACAAGATCAGCGTCTTTTCCGACCTCAATGCTTCCAATTCTATCCTCTAAACGTAAATTTCGTGCTGGAAATATGGTGATTCCTTCTAGTGCAGTTTTTTCGTCTAATCCTTCTCTTACTGCGACAGCAGCACAAATATTTAAATATTGAATTGGTGTATAAGGGTGATCTGTTGTTATAGAAACTTCCACACCATTTTTCGATAATATATGGTAAGTATCCCATGTTTTGTTTTTAAGTTCGATTTTAGAACGGCGTGTAAGAGTGGGGCCAACTGAAACCTTCAAATTGTGTTTCGAAAGTTCTTCAACAATAAAGTGTCCTTCTGTACAATGTTCAATACGTAAATCGAGATTGAACTCTGTTGCAAAGCGTAGAGCAGAACTAATATCATCTGCTCGGTGAGCGTGGATACGTACGGGTATTTCGCGGCGTAATGCTTTTAAGATAGGAAGCATTCGAAAATCAGCTTCATGCCCGTAGTGCTGTGCTTCATAGAATGATTCCCGAAGTAATCCCATAATTCCCATACGTGTTATGGATTCTTTTGTTCCATTACTATGGACCTTTTTAGGATTTTCTCCGAAGGCAATCTTTAAGCCGGCAGGTTCTTGAATAATCATATGATCAATACAAGTTCCAGCTGTTTTTATTACACAAGTCGTACCACCGATAATGTTTTGACTTCCTGGCATAACGTGAACAGTTGTGATTCCGTTTTGTACAGCATCTTGAAATGCAATATCAAAAGGGTGGATTCCGTCCAAAGAACGGATATGTGGTGTTGAAACTTCAGATGTTTCATTTGCATCATTGCCAGCCCAACCAGTACCTTCATCATAGAGACCAAGATGAGTATGGACATCAATAAATCCAGGTAAAAGATGAAGAGCACGAGCGTCTATAACTGTCATATCTTGAGTAGGTTGAATGGAAGGCTTGACCTCGGCAATTCTTTCTCCTATAACGAGTACATCCCCTTGAAATTTTTGGGATGTAATAGGATAGACAATGGCTTGTTTGAGCAATATTTTCATAGGTACCTCATTTCTGTTACTTTACAATGTTAATGGAATTTAAGGGAAAGTAACTGAAAGGTTATTTGTGTAATAATGCTCCGGATTCTAGAAAATGAAAGTTTTGAAAGGGGACCCTGTAAAACTGTGTTTTAGAAGTACTACATTGTATGCGAAAGTATATTTTGTAATGCATGGTCTATTGCCGGAAATGTGTATTGATACCCATGTTCAATTGCTTTACTAGGTAATACATGTTGTCCTTCGAGTACAAGTATACTCATCTCACCTAATAAAGTGTGAATCATAAATGAAGGGACAGGTAACCAATGAGGTTTTTTCATTATAGTTGCAATGGTTTCTCCAAATTCCTTCATTCTTATAGGTAGGGGAGCTGTGATGTTAAAAGGGCCATCAATTTCTTCTTTGTGTATGATGAAATCAATTAGGCGAACGACATCGTCTATATGAATCCATGATAACCATTGGTTTCCAGATCCAATTGTACCTCCAATATAGAATTGATAGGGGAGTAGCATTTTGGGAAGAGCTCCTCCGTCTGCGCCTAATACAACTCCAAGTCTTGCGTAGATTGTTCGCATTCCATGAGAACGTGCTTTAGATGCTTCTTGTTCCCATGAATATACTGTATTTGCTAAAAAGTCATTTCCAGGAATCTCATGCTGTTCTGTAAAAGACTCAGTTTCAGACGTTCCATAGTATCCAATAGCACTTGCGTTAATAAATGTATTTGGCTTTGTACCAAGTGTTTGCAATTGTTTAATGAGTCCTTTTGTTGTTCGAATTCGACTGTTTAAAATGGATTCCTTTTGTTTCTTTGTCCATCTACTATTAATAGACTCTCCAGCTAGATTAATAACTACATCGATAGAAGAGAGGGGGAAGGTTTGTAAATCTGGTGTCCATTGTACATACTGAAGGTTAGGATGGGAAGTTTCAGTAGTTTTGTTTCGAGTAAGAATGTAAACATTATATCCTTTTTGAATGAAAAAAGTAGAAAGGTATTTACCGATAAAGCCGGTACCACCAGAAATTGCGATTCTCACAATTATTTCCTCCTCATTATATATATTCTTGAAAAGCAAAAACGTTCCTTGACTATGTTAAAATAATAGAGAGGTGAGAGTATGGCTGTCATTACAAAAATAGAAGTGCAAAAACGATCGAAAGAACGATTTAATATTTATATTGATAAAGGTCAAGGTGAAGAATACGGATTTAGTGTGGATCAAGTAATCTTAATGAAACATGGATTACAAAAAGGATTAGAAATTGATGAAATAGCGTTAGGGAATATTTTATACAATGAAGAGGTACAAAAAGCATATTTACAAGCAATTTCCTATCTATCCTATCAAATGAGAACAAAAAAAGAAGTAGAAGACTATTTACGAAAAAAAGAAGTGGGACAGGCCGTCATCTCTGAAGTCGTTTCGAAATTATTACATGATCGATATATTAATGATAAAGAGTACGCTGTTTTATATACGCGAACGCAAAGTAATGTGAATCGAAAGGGTCCGACTGTTATTAAAAGAGAGTTATTAAATAAAGGTGTTCAGGATCTAATCATTACACATAGTTTACAAGAATATCCGAAGGAAAAGCAAATTGAGAATGCTTTACTTCTTATAGAAAAGAAGAAAAGGTCTTATCAAAAGCATTCCTTTTTACAAATGAAGCTAAAGTTAGACGAAATGCTTGTTCGTAAAGGATATTCTAGAGATGTGATTCAAATTTGTTTGGAAGAATTGAAAGACGAAAAAGATGACGAACAGCAACAAGAAGCGTTACACTATCATGGGAATAAATATTATGAGAAATATAAGAAGTATGATGGATGGACATTCGAAAATAAGATGAAACAAGCGTTATATCGCAAAGGGTTCTCTATTGATGAGATAGAGATATTTTTGCAGATGAAACGTGAAGAGGGATGAGGGGAATAAGATGAATATGCCAAAGCGCTACAGTGAAATGACACCACATGAGCTAAGGGAAGAAATTGGGGTTTTGAAAGAGCAAGCAATAAAGGCAGAGCAGCTTGGTATTGTAAATGAGTTCGATGTATTAATGCGCAAGATGGCAATGGCTCGTGCTTATATGACTGATATAAACAAATTCCATATTGGTGAGACATATGAATTAGTAGAAGAACCTGGTATATTATTTGAAATTACGTATTTCAACGGGGTATTTGCTTGGGGACATAAGCAAAATGATAATGAAGAGATTGGAATACCGATTTCTTTATTGCAAGAAAAATGAAAACCAGAGAGCGAATATCTCTCTGGTTTTCATCTTTGGTAGGCGTTACAGGAGATAGGAGATTCTAAAATTGGCGTTTTTTACATTCATTCGCCAGTATAATGAGAGACTGGGTTTGTTGCGTCTGTCCGTTAACTTGCGCCTTTGCATGTTTCGGACGAGTCCACGTATGGTTAAATAATTCAGAACGACTATCTAAGCGATCACGGTAGCTCATCTTTATCACCTCGTGTAGGAAGTTAATTTTTTAGGTTGTACCTGAACTATTCTTCCTGCTGATTTGCAGCACGCATACGTTCTTGTGGGTGCGTGTTAATTGTGCCGTTAGGTCGTTTCGAAGCGAAGCGTGATTTCGCTTTCGGCTGACCATCGATTTTGCTGTTGTTTTTTGACTCAGACCAAAATTCGGCTTGTTTACCCATTGCGAACGCCCTCCTCATCATCAGTTGATACCTCTTTAAGAAGTATCACTTATAGAATGTGCAAAATAGAGGAAACTATCCTTTAGAAATTAAGGGAATAAATAGGTAAAAGGAGAATAGAACATGAATGATATTCACGAAACATTAACAAAAGAATTGTTAGACAAAAATGACAAACTTTCTTACGCACAAGCTCGTGCGTGGGTTGAATTATTGTGGGAAGACTTTCAAACAACTTATGCTAAATCAGGTCGTTATCAAGGTGATGAAATGACTGAACAAGTGGTACGAACATGGATTAATAATCATGGAGGTCGCCTTCATGAAATGCGTACAAATAATCCGAAATATAGCCATTTAATCAATCAAGAAGATCATTTGAAACATTAAAAAAAGCGACTTAAGTCGCTTTTTTTAATGTGGAAGTAATTCCAGTTTTTTTCGAAGTTTTTCTTCACTAAAAATCCATCCTGTATAGGAACTAATAATATTTAAATTGTGGTCGAGTTGAACGATTGCAACGAATGGATAATAATCTTTACTGCGATAGCGCAAATCAATGAAGCGAACTTCGTAATAATGATCATAATCGAAAATGTCCCAGCGATACACAGGGGAGAAAGATAGAAATGCTGAGATGTTTTCATCTTGTTTAGCTGCGCGCATAATAGCATTATCTGGGAACGGTACCCGGTCGAACTTATCATATATCATGATGTTACCACGATGCCATCTAGCAACGTAGTAATAATCAGTTGTAACGATTGCTAAATGGTAATGATAAAATCTGTAAGAAGGGGAAATGATTATTTTCTCCACATGATTGAAACGTTTATATACGACGCTACGTATGTTTCTATGCATCATAATCCGTCCGATATAGTAAATAATCATCAATATATACGCTGCTAAGGCAGTATACCCTTTATGGGAACCTACAAGCATACAAGCAATCGCGAGTAGGTGGATAAAGAAAATGACGGTATCAAATGTATTAATGATGCCGAGCGCTACCCATTTTTTTGTGAAGGGCCGTAATGCCTGGGTACCGTAGGCGTTGAAAATATCTACAAAGACATGAAGAAAGACGGCAATAAATGACCAAAGTAGTAGATGCAAATATGGAGCGTGTGAAAAGAAGGCGAAAGAGATGCCACTTATAAGGAATGACCAAAGAATCACTGCAGGAATGGAATGAGTAATCCCGCGATGATTTCTTATATATTTAGCGTTATTACGCAATTTTAAAACTGTATCGATGTCAGGAATATTGGAACCGGCAATTGTAGCAAGCATAACTGCTTGTGGCCCAATATCACTTTGTGCTATGGCTGGATCTAACGTTGCCAAACTGCCTAGAGTAACGCCCATAACAAGGTGAGTGGCTGTGTCCATAGAAATCCACCTCCGTTTTTTATTAATGTAACTCTTTTTATTCGATACCTCAAGTCCTTTGCCTTCTATTTCCTATGTCATCTTACTTAAATTTTTTCCTAAAATCTTTATAATAGTACTTATATGCAAAAAAATGAGGGGGATCAAGTTTGACACTTGAAATATTAAATAATTTTAACATAGAGCAGTTTCAAAATGATTTAATTGGTTGGTTTGAAAAAGAGCAACGCGACTTACCGTGGCGTAAAAATAAAGATCCATACCGCGTCTGGGTTTCGGAAATTATGTTGCAGCAAACAAGGGTAGAAGCTGTAAAACCATATTACGCGAATTTTATGGGGAAGTTTCCTACTCTAGAAGCTTTGGCAAATGCTGGTGATGAAGAAGTGTTAAAAGCATGGGAAGGTTTAGGATATTATTCTAGAGCACGAAATTTACATGCGGCTGTAAAAGAAGTGAAAGAAGTATACGGCGGGATAGTACCAAGTGATGTAAAGAAAATTGAAAAATTAAAAGGAGTTGGCCCCTATACAAAAGGTGCTATTTTAAGTATCGCATATGGTATACCAGAGCCGGCAGTTGACGGAAATGTTATGCGTGTATTATCTCGCATTTTATCAGTATGGGATGACATTGCAAAACCGAAAACTAGAAAAGTGTTTGAAGAGATTGTACGTGAAATTATTTCGGCTGAAAATCCATCTTATTTTAATCAAGGTTTGATGGAATTAGGTGCACTAATTTGTATTCCAAAAAATCCATCTTGCTTACTTTGTCCTGTACGTGAACATTGCCGAGGATATGCTGAAGGTGTTCAAAAGGAGTTACCAGTAAAAAGTAAAGCGAAGGCTCCTACAATGGTACCGATTGTTGCAGGGGTACTTCAAACAGAAGATGGTCGTTACGTCATTAATAAACGTCCAAGTACCGGGTTATTAGCTAACATGTGGGAGTTTCCAAATGCTGAACTTGGGGAAGGGATTCGGAATCAGAAAGAGCAGCTTACAGATTATATGAAAGAAAAATTTGAGCTCTCGATTTCTATTGAAGAATACGCAATGAATGTACAACATACATTTACACATCGCACTTGGGATATATTCGTATTTTACGGAAAAGTAACTGGTGATATTGTTGAAACAGATACATTGAAATTTGTATCGAAAGAAGCATTTGAGCAGTTACCATTCTCGAAATCGCATCGTACGATTTATGAGAATTGCGTTGAGAAAATTACAATGCAATAAATTAAAAAAGTGTTCCCTAGATTGGGAACACTTTTTTAATCGTAAGAAATTTTTGTCCCATGAGTCCAATTAGCTTCACCTTGTTGTAAGCCACCTCTTGATTCAATTTCTACTACAATTTCTTTATAGATACTTTGACCTTCTGCATTTAAATACGGCAAAATCTGTTGTAATGAGTGATGAAAATAAGCTAATTCATCTTCTTTCCACTCATTTTTTGAAACCATCGTTAGTTCAGTCATATCGCGTCCTATATACATATTTCCACCTCCATTTCCTATAGTTTGAATGAGTGATAAGAGATATATACGGAGATTAAAAAAAGAAAATCACGGATAACTTCTAAGTGAATTGGTTACATTATTGGTTGTGGAGGTGAGAAAGATGAGTAAAAAACAACAAGGTTATAACAAGGCAACTTCTGGTGCTAGCATTCAAAGTACAAATGCTAGTTATGGTACAGAGTTCGCGACTGAAACAAATGTACAAGCAGTAAAACAAGCAAATGCACAATCAGAAGCAAAGAAAGCACAAGCTTCTGGTGCACAAAGTGCAAACGCTAGTTATGGTACAGAATTCGCAACTGAAACAGATGTGCATGCTGTGAAAAAACAAAATGCACAATCAGCTGCAAAACAATCACAATCTTCTAGTTCAAATCAGTAATGAAAGAAAAACACTTCTCTAATTCGGGAGAAGTGTTTTCTTTGTGCCTGGGTCATAGTAATGAAAATAAAGTGAACGACATAACTTCTAATAAGTCAACAAATGTAGTCAAAGGAGAAGGAAGTTAAAGATGAGAAATATGTAATGAGGAAGAATAACTGATAAATAAGTCCAAAAGGGGGTAAGTAATGAACGACTTTGATAAGTTGGTAGGAGAGCAATTGGAAACGATGGATGAGTTGTTAAAGTTACAAGCTCATCTAGAGAAGTATCAGCAAATTGAAATGAGCGAAAAGGATACGTGCGATAAAAAGGAATTACATTTTATCCGCCAAGAAATATATAGAACAGAATTAGCGTTAAAACTGTTACATGAGAAATTTGAAGAGCAAACAAATAGTGTGATTCAATCTTTTGAGACTGAAAAAATGATTTCGAATTTAGGGTAAGGCATGTTGCTACCTTCCGGTGAAAGGTCCTTCTTTAGATAGAAATAAGGAAGGGCTTTTTCTATTTCTATTTCCTCGTTTGTAAATCATTCAGCGAAGGCCCCGTCTCCTAAGAAGATTAGGGATATAGTATTCAGTGTGAAAAATAGAGTCTTGTCGCTTTAGTTTTAAAATTTCGACAAAAAAGTTATAATAGAAAAAAAGTGAATGCAGCTCAAAGGGCATTTGCAGTTGAAAGAAGGGAGCATATATGGGATTTCCCAAAGAAGGAGAAAAAGTACAAATACATAGTTATAAACATAATGGCTCCATTCATAGAATGTGGGAAGAGACAACAATTTTAAAAGGGACACAGAGCCTTGTGATCGGAGCAAATGATCGTACAGTAGTGACAGAATCAGATGGCCGAACATGGATTACTCGTGAACCAGCAATTTGTTATTTTCATGCAAATTATTGGTTTAATGTCATTGGGATGCTAAGGGAAGAGGGAGTATATTATTATTGTAATTTAGGCTCACCTTTTGCATATGATTCTGAAGCATTAAAGTACATTGATTATGATTTAGATATTAAAGTATATCCAGATATGACATATACGCTTTTAGATGAAGATGAGTATGAAAAGCATAGTCAAATTATGCAGTATCCACCTGTTATTGATACTATTTTAAAACGGAATGTAGCACAATTAACACAATGGATTCATCAAAGAAAAGGGCCATTCGCGCCAGATTTCGTAGATATGTGGTATGAAAGATATTTAATGTACAGAAATTAAAACAAACCTGCAGGGGATTTCCCGGCAGGTTTGTCCTATTAGAGGGGGGATTATGTGCAAGGTATAAAAAGATATTTGCAATTTGTTAAACCGTATCGATGGCTTATTGCTATTACGATTATGATTGGTCTAGTTAAATTCGGCATCCCGCTTATTATGCCGTGGTTATTAAAATATATTATCGATGATGTAATTCAAGGGGGAGGGTCACTTCAAGATAAAACATCCCAATTAGTAACAGCCGTTGGGATTGCTTTTTTTATTTTTGCAGTAGTAAGACCGCCAATTGAATATTATCGTCAATATTTCGCGCAGCGTATCGCAAATACAATACTATATGATTTACGAAAACATATTTTTGGTCATTTACAAAAGTTGAGTTTACGCTATTATTCGAATACAAAAACAGGAGAGCTTATTTCACGTGTAATCCATGATGTAGAACAAACGAAGGATTTTGTAATTACTGGTTTGATGAATGTTTGGCTAGATACTGCAACAATTGCAATTGCTATTATTGTTATGTTTTCTATGAATATAAAATTAACATTTGTTGCGTTATTAATTTTACCTATTTATGTAGTGGCAGTGAAATATTTTTTCGGGCGTCTTCGAAAATTAACGAAAGAGCGTTCGCAAGCGTTAGCAACGATGCAAGGGTATTTACATGAACGTATTCAAGGGATGCAAGTGACACGTAGCTTTGCATTAGAAGAGTATGAGGGTAAGCAGTTTGAAAAAAGAAATAATGAATTTTTGACGAAAGCATTAACGCATACGAGTTGGACTGCAAGGACATTTTCAGCAGTGAATACGTTAACCGATTTAGGCCCGTTACTGGTAATCGGTTTTGCAGCATATGAAGTAATTCAGGGGCAGTTAACATTAGGGACTATGGTTGCCTTTGTTGGATATATGGATAGTTTGTATAGTCCGCTTCGCCGCCTTGTCAATTCCTCTACAACATTAACACAGTCTTTCGCATCAATGGATCGAGTGTTTGAATTGTTAGATGAAAAATACGATATTGTCAATGTGCCAAGTGCGGTACAAACGACAAAATTAAATGGTGAAGTGATATTTGATAATGTATCTTTTCGTTACAATTCGGATGAAAAAGAGATATTACATAACCTTTCGTTAACTATGTTGCCAGGAGAGAAGGTAGCACTTGTAGGAGCAAGTGGGGGAGGGAAGTCATCTCTTGCTAGCTTAATCCCACGTTTCTATGATGTTTCTTCAGGTGCAGTTTATGTAGATGGGATAGATGTTAGAAAGTATGATATGAGAAATTTACGTAGTCATATTGGAATTGTACTGCAAGATAATTTGTTATTTAGTGATACAATCGGGGCAAATATTTTATATGGAAACCCGAAAGCTGCAGAGGAAGAAGTGATTGCAGCTGCTAAAGCTGCGCAAATCCATGATTTTATTATAGAGTTACCTGATGGCTATGATACTGTCGTTGGGGAACGCGGTGTGAAGTTATCTGGTGGGCAAAGGCAACGTGTAGCGATTGCAAGAGTGTTTCTAAAGAATCCATCGTTACTTATATTAGATGAGGCGACTTCCGCTTTAGATTTAGAAAATGAACGGTATATTCAGCAGGCGCTTCAGACGCTAGCTGCTGATCGGACGACGATCGTAATCGCACATCGATTGGCGACGATTACACATGTGGATACGATTATTTACATTGAAGATGGTGAAATTAAAGAAACAGGTTCTCATGAAGAGTTAATGAAAAAAAGAGGGTTTTATTACAATTTATATCAACTTCAACATATAACAGAAACAGCTCCTTTAGCGTAAAAGGAGCTGTTTTCTTTATTCGTCTTCTTTTTTATCTTCGATTTGGAGTTCTGCTTCTGGTTTATGGTATGTGTAGAAGCTATCCACAAGTAAATCTAAATGCTCTACTTCTTCACTATAGTTAATAATGGCAGAAATAAGAGGGAAGAGGTGTAGCCATGTTTTATACGCTTCCTCATCGTCCTTGTTTTGATAATCCATAAAGATATCAATTAATTCTTGTTTACCTGTTTCAACTTCATCAAGCATTTCAACGGATTGTTGTTTTTTTGCTTTACCAATAAATTTTAATAAAACTTGTTCATGGTAATGGGTTAATGAGTCAAGTTCGTTTTGGATAGATTCCTGAAATTCTTCTGGCATATAGCGCAGTTCATTTTCAGTACGATGTAATGATTTTAACGTACTTAAAGCACGGCTTGTCGTCGCTAACATTTGTCTGAATAAAACGAGCTTACGAATTTTTGCGAACTTTACTTTTTTCGTGTAGCTTCTTTCTTCTTTATACAGCAAATAGTAATGGTTTAGTTTAATCATCTTTTCTTTCATACGATCAATATCAGTTTTTAGCGTTGTAAAATCAGAAGCTTGCCTGCTATTCATTCGAATCCATTTTACAATTTCTTCTGTATTATCAACGATACGATGATATAGTTTTGTTTCGTATTTTGGCGGCATAAACACTAAATTTACAAGTGAAGCCGCAATAATTCCAATCATAATCGTCGCAAAGCGAAGTAAGGCAAAACTAAAGAAATCGTCGCCCTGATACTCCATAATGGCGATAACTGTTACTAAAGCAATTGATATTGTGTTTTCTAATCGTAATTGTAACGTAAGCGCAATTACTAATATACATGTTAATCCAATAATAAAAGGATTATGTCCAAAAGCAGTAGCAAATACGATAGCGAATACGGCACCAATGACGTTTGCTTGAATTTGCTCAAGAGCTGTTAAATACGAGCGGTATACAGACGGTTGAACAGCGAATATAGCTGAGATTCCCGCGAATACTGGACTCGGTAATTGAAGTAAAATACAAGCAAATAAAGCTAATGTGATGGCAATACCCGTTTTTAAAATGCGAGCACCAAGTTTCATACCCTTAATAAGATCCTTTCTCTTGTCATAATGAATGTACAACATGATACTATACATTCATTACAATATGTTAGCAAGTGATATTTTAGTGACGTTAATAAGAAATTAAGATTCATTTTATACTTTTTCCTAATTCTTTTTAAACATCAATTTTTAGTGAAAAAACCTGCTGAATTTCAGCAGGTTTCAAATTGTTACTATAGATTACTATGAGAAGTGTACTTCGTCAATTTTTTCTTGAAAATGAAAAGTTGGTATATCACTCTGTTGAGATAGATGGATCAGCCTGCTCTTTTTTCGGGATAATTTCAAAAAACTGTTGCTGCATATCATCGAGTAACGGTGTTAATAAAGCAACTTCCTCGTATTGCTCATGTTCATTTAATACACGAATGTAATCTAACAATAACTCAGTCACATCTTGCACGCCGTTTTTACTAATTGGTTGTAATGTAACATTTGCCCCTTTTGCGATTCTTCTTTTTAAGGCGTGTTCTGTTAAACCCGAGCTTGAATCATGACGTAGATAAACAACACCACCAGTCATACCAGCACAAATCCATGGACCAGGATCCCCTAAAACAAGCGCTCGCCCATTTGTCATATATTCAAAAGCGAAACCTTTAATATTAGAGTATACACCTATATTCCCTTGCTCTTTTTCACGGAGTGGCTTTGTCATTCGCCCTCCAATTATCATGTCTGCTCCAGAGAGGCGAATGCCAGCGCGAGCATCAGCGTTACCTTGAACGTATAGCGATCCTTTTTGTGCACCGTACCCAAAACCTTTTCCGACAGAACCGTTATAATATATGCCGTCTTTTCCTTTTGCTTTCGTTATATAAATACCACCACCAAAGGAGGTTTTACCAATACCATCTTGTGCACCGCCATTTACGTGTATAAATAAGTTCTCACTATTGTAAGCACCTAATCCATTTCCAGGAATAGAGCCATTCGTATACTTTAATGTAAGTGGTTCAAGCTTCGTGTCTTCATATAATTTACTACGAACGCGATAGCAAGATTCTAGACCACCCATAACGCGTTGCTCTACGCCAACGCCTACTAATTCTTTTGAATGAGGGGAATGAACTGTTTCAAATTGTTTTTCTGGTACGTATTCTGTTTTTGTAACAGATGGGTGTTCTATCGTTTGTAGTAAATTACATAAGTCTAATAAATTTTCGCCTCGAACTTGTTCTAATAAATCGGAATGTCCGACAATTTCTTGTAAATTTGTATAACCAAGATTTCCTGTTAATCGTTTTAGTTCTACGCCAAAAGTGGTGAATAAATGTAATAATCCAGCAACGGCGCTTTCTAATTCGCGCGGGACGAAGCGGCGTAATCCGTGTTCTTTCGCCTGAGCTTCAGACTCAATTTGTGTTGCAATTCCAACGTGACAAGTATCTAGATGACATCCGCGGCAAGTTGTACAGCCGATTGCAATCATGGATAATGTACCAAATCCAATACGGTTTGCCCCAAGGAGCATGATTTTCAAGGCATCATTAACACTTCGAATACCACCGTCAGCCCAAATTTCTACCTTTTGCCTCATATTTGCTTCTAATAAAGCATTGTGAGCGGCTTTCACACCAATTTCTACAGGAAGGCCTACATGTTGCAACGCGTGAATACGTGCGGCACCTGTACCACCATCAAATCCGCTAATGTTAATAAAGTCAGCACCAGCCTTTGCGATACCGACAGCAATTGTTCCAATGTTAGGGACAACAGGGACCTTTACAACTACTTTCGCAAGTTGATTAGCCGTTTTAATTTCTGTAATCATTTGAGCTAAATCTTCAATGGAATAAATATCATGGTTGTTAGAAGGTGAAATTAAATCAGAGCCAATTGTAGCATTACGCGCTTCAGCGATTTTTGCTGTTACTTTTGAACCAGGCAAATGTCCGCCTTCACCAGGCTTTGCGCCTTGCCCAATTTTTATTTCAATTAAGTTTGATGAATTTAGTAGTTCGGCGTTTACACCAAATCGCCCAGATGCAACTTGTTGTCCACGTGTATGTGGATATTTTCCAATCATATCTTTAATTTCGCCGCCTTCACCGTTCAAGCTAATCATATTTAGCCGATCGGCCGCTTCTGCATATGCACGAAAGGCAATTTCATTTTGAGAACCGAATGACATGGAACTAATAATAAATGGTAAATCATGATTTTGAATGCTGATGGATACTTCTTCAGCCGGAACGACATGTTTTGTTTCTTTCGTTTGAACAAGATGTCTAATCGCGATTGGATTATTTTCTTCTAACTCACTTAATTTGTCACGGTAATCATCATAAGAATTTCCTTTTGCGACATCGCCGATTGCTTTCCAAATTCGCGGGAATATATGAAAAGATTTTCGCATTCTAACTTTAGGATTGTTATAATCATCCGCTCGCAATTGTGCATCTTCAGCAAGTGATTCAAGCGAAAAAGCTAAATCATTTGAACCGAAGAAATTCGTAATTTGTAATATATTTGCGATTTCCTCATGTAATCCGATAGAAGAATAGAGGCGGCCGTAACCACGTAATTCATGAATTCCAATTGTTGAAATGACTTTTTCTAGTCCTTTATTAAGAGCATTATACAAATTCGTAATTGGCGTTTTTGTTCCATCATTTACGGTTGCAAATAATAAATATGGATTCATACCATCTGCTCCTAATCCATACAGTGTGACGATATCATGTAAGGAGCGAAGGGCACCAGAACGTATAACGAGAGAGCAGTTTCGGCGTAATTTATTTTCGCTTAATACTTGATGTACTTTAGCGGTAACTAAATGCGGATCAATCCATAACTGTTCATTTAGATGAGCGTTGGCATCGTCTATTAATAGTAGGGAAGCTCCATCGTTCACGGCCTTTATCGCTTCAGAACTAATTCGATTTAAGGCGCATTGTAAAGTTTCTGTCGGACTGAATGTAGCAGAGATTGTAGCGATAGAGCTATGAGTATTGAATAGCTCTATAAGTTGTTCGTACGTAATTGTGTGTAATTCCTCTGTAATAGATTGTGCTACACTTCCTTCTAAAATAATGGGGGAAAGCATCTCAACTACAAATGGCCGTTTAGCTCCGCTTAATAAACTTGGGCGCTCTCCAAGTATTGTTCGTGTGGAGAAGTGCTCGACCTCTCGATCACGATCGATTGCTGGATTTGTAACAACGGCTACACTTTCCTTAATGAAATCAGCGATATTTCGTCTATCAGTATCGAGTGCTGCAAGTGGTGAGTCATGCCCAAGTGAGCGAATTGGCTCAACGCCTTTTGTTGCCATCTGTTCAAGAAGCTGAATATGTTCTCGGTCCCATCCGAAAGCAACGTATTGTTTCGTTTCGACTTGTATAGAATCACATAATCCTGGGATTTCTTTCGTTTCAGGGATAGATAAGTTTAAATGATAATCTTTAGTATCAACTCGCTTTTTAAAACGGTTATATACTTGAGTTTGGTAGTCATCGTATTCGTAGAGTACAAGTTCATCTTGTTCATTCCACTTTAGACCGACTTTTTCTCCAGGAGCGAGTGGTTTTGGTTCTGCTACATATTCAGTTGGTGATACAACTCCAGGTTCAGAAGAGAAAACATAAGAACTCGCTGTCTCTACTTTCCATACTGGTCGTAGTCCAAGGGAATCAACGCTGAAAACAGCCTCATCTTTATAACGTGAAATAATACCAGCTGGACCTTGCGCAAAATGGCCCCAAGCTTCACGTATATACGTATATAAATCTTGTAAATGCGGTTCATAAAGTTTCATTTCATTAATAATTGGTGGGAATAGTATATCCATTGCTTCAAATAAACTGTAGTCGTATTGAACAAGTAGAGTTTCTAAGGTGCGGTTTAAATCTTGGGAGTCACTGCCCCCAGCAGTAAGTGGAACATGAATCATGTCAGCTTGATCACGTAATTTTGCAATTGTGTTAATTTCACCATTATGTCCGAGAATGCTAAATGGTTGTACACGAAAAAAATTAGATAATGTATTAGTAGAATAGCGGTTATGTCCTAGTGTCATAGTTGAAGCGATAAGTGGATGTTGTAAATCATTGTAATAGGCAACAAGTGTATCCCCAGCGCCTAGAACTTTATATACAACATGGTCACGACTTAATGAAGCAACATGAATCGCTTCGTTTTCCTCTATTTTTATCGTTACTGAAAATAATGTTTGCTCAACATTTTCAACTTTATTTTCTGCGATAAGAGCAACTTGCCAAAATAAAGGTTCTTCCTGTTTACCAAGTGGACCGAGTGCATCGGAATTTATTACATCATCACTTTCAAAAATAATAGTAAAACTTTCGTTATTTAATTGCGTACGAATATGATTTTTTAAATTAACGATATTTGCGTTTTTGTTTAGAAAAAAATGTCCAACGATAAAGTGGGGATGATCCACAATCGTTGGATTGTATCCGTTATTTTTCAGCTTTTCATTCCAAAGTGCTTTTGGGACATCAATGTGAATTCCGATACCATCTCCTTCACCATTAATGAAACCAGCTCGATGATTCATTTTGACAAGTGATTGTATGCAAAGATCAATGTTTTCTTTCGTGGCAACTTTTCGTTTCTCCATAACGGAAACGATTCCACACGCATCATGTTCTGCATTTTTATAATCTCGAAATAAAGACGGTGTCCATGTATTTGTTTTATTGAGCATCCGTCAATCCCCCCTTTTATTGAAGTTTGAATAATCTTACTATTCAAGGCGTGAGCAGCCTTATATACAAGGATAGTAAGGATATAAAAGAAAAATAAAACAGATAATTATGAATAATTATACTATTAATAAGGGATTTATGAAATAGAAAAAAGGAAAAAAGAAAGATGTGCTTTCTTTTTTCCTTTTTAATGAAGGGATTATTTATTATCCGCTAAAGCAGCGAATGCTCTGCCTACAGCTTCAATTGTATATTCGATATCTTCTTTTGTATGTTCTGTCGTTAAGAACCATGCCTCGTATTTAGAAGGTGCTAAGTTAACTCCTTCTTGAAGCATAAGCTTGAAGAATTTACCGAACATTTCACCGTCTGTATCTTGTGCTGCATCGTAATCTTCAATTGTATTTGTTGTGAAGTATACAGTTAAAGCACCTTTTAGTCGGTTTAATGTAATATCGATATTATGTTTTGCAGCTTGCTCTAAAATTCCCTTTTCAAGCATCGCACCAAGTTCATCTAATTTCTCATAAAGACCTTCTTGTTGAAGAACTTCTAGACAAGCGATACCGGATGCCATAGAAGCAGGATTTCCTGCCATTGTACCAGCTTGATATGCAGGTCCGAGCGGGGCAACTTGTTCCATAATTTCTTTCTTACCACCATAAGCACCGATCGGAAGTCCGCCGCCAATAACTTTACCAAGCGCTGTTAAGTCTGGTGTTACGCCAAGTAAGTCTTGAGCACCACCGTACATGAAGCGGAAAGCAGTAATAACTTCATCATAAATTACTAGTGCACCAGCTTCGTGAACAAGTTCATTCACTTTCTCAAGGAAGCCAGGTTTTGGCTCTACAATACCGAAGTTTCCAACAATCGGTTCTACAAGGATAGCTGCTACTTCATGTCCCCATTTATCTAATGCTTCTTTTAAAGTTTCTACATTATTAAATGGAACGGTAATAACTTCTTGAGCGATACTTTGTGGTACACCGGCTGAGTCAGGAGTTCCTAGCGTAGAAGGGCCAGATCCAGCTGCTACAAGTACTAAATCAGAATGACCGTGGTAACAACCAGCAAATTTCATAATTTTTGTGCGGCCTGTGTAAGCACGAGCGACACGAATTGTTGTCATTACTGATTCAGTACCAGAGTTTACGAAGCGGACTTTATCTAATGCAGGCATTGCTTCTTTTAACATTTTTGCAAATTTTACTTCTAGTGCTGTTGGTGTTCCGTAAAGTACACCATTTTCAGCAGCTGTTGTAATTGCTTTTGTAATGTGCGGGTGAGCATGTCCAGTAATAATAGGACCGTATGCTGCTAAATAATCGATATATTTATTTCCGTCTACATCCCAGAAATAAGCACCTTTTCCACGTTCCATAGCAACAGGAGCGCCGCCGCCAACTGCTTTAAAAGAACGAGAAGGACTATTAACGCCACCAACGATATGTTCTAAAGCTTCTTTATGTAATGCTTCTGATTTTGTGAATTTCACTACAATTCATCTCCTTACAAAAATCTATGTATTATTCTAACATGTTTTTCGAAAAGACGTATTGTTTGTGATAGAGAAGGCAGTTGGGTAAACTATTCGTTGTGACATTTAGGAAGGGGGGTCCGATTATGAAATCGGTAATTGAGGTACAAGGGTTACGTAAAGAGTTTACAGCCTATTCAAGTCGTCCGGGATTAAAGGGTGCTTTTCGCGATTTATTAAATCGTAATTATAAAATAGTACCAGCAGTAAATGATGTATCTTTTAATGTGAAACAAGGTGAAATGGTTGGATATATCGGTGAGAACGGTGCTGGTAAATCAACAACTATTAAAATGCTTACGGGGATTTTGACTCCGACATCAGGAGAAATTTTAGTAAATGGGATGAACCCGCATAAGCAGAGAGAAGAATTCGTAAGAACAATTGGTGTTGTTTTCGGTCAACGCTCACAACTTTGGTGGGATATTGCTGTACAAGAATCTTTTCGTTTATTAAAAAAAGTGTACGGTGTATCAGACGCTCAGTATAAAGAGCATATGGAACACGTGATTGAAACGTTAGATATTGGTCCTTTATTAGATAAGCCAGTTCGAAAGTTATCTCTAGGTCAAAGAATGCGTTGTGAATTAGCGGCAGCATTAATTCATAATCCACCGTTATTATTTTTAGATGAACCAACAATTGGGTTGGATGTTCTTGTGAAATTAAAAATACGTGAATTTTTAAAAGAAATGAATGAACGTTATAAAACAACAATCTTATTAACAACCCATGATATTACTGATATTGAAGCTTTATGTGAGCGCGTTATCATGCTGGATGAAGGAAATATTATGTATGACGGTTCTTTAAATAATCTTCGTACACAGTGGGGAGCAGAGAAGGAAATCCATTTTCAATTTATTGCACCAGTTTCCTATCAGGCTTTATCAATGGTTATGCCAGATAGTCATGTCGTTTGGTCGAAAGCGAAAGAGGAAAACGCGTGGGTTGCAAAAATACCGAATGAAGAAGTTATCATTTCAATGCTTATTTCTAAAGTAGTACAAGCCTTTCAAATTAAAGATTTAAAAATTAACGAAGTATCTACAGAGGAAATTATTCGTAACATTTATGAAGAAGGTATTAAACATGGGTAAGTACATTGAAATGATTCGGATTCGCTTTTTAATGATGCTTGCGTATCGTACAAACTATTATAGTGGGATTTTAATTTATACAATTAATATCGGTGCGTATTATTTTTTATGGCAAGCAATTTATAGTGGAAAAGAGAATATTGAAAGTTTATCTATTTCGCAAATGACTACTTATATCGCAATTGCGTGGATGGCACGTGCTTTTTATTTTAATAATATAGACAGGGAAATTGCGATGGAGATTCAAGAAGGACGTGTAGCAGTAGAACTCATTCGTCCATATAACTATTTAGGCATGAAAGTGATGCAAGGTCTTGGTGAAGGAATATTTCGTTTTGCTTTCTTTTCAATTCCAGGTATGGTTATCGTTACCTTATTATTTTCATTGCAAATTACAACGAATTTTCAAACGTGGTTATATTTCTTCTTATCTTTAATATTTAGTTTTATTATTAATACACAAATTAATTTAATGACGGGAATGCTCACGTTCTTCCTATTTAATAATAGTGGAATTATGTATGCGAAACGTGTCGTTATTGATTTATTTTCAGGTCTATTATTACCAATTAGTTTTTATCCGTTATGGGCCCAAAAGGCAATGATGTTTTTACCGTTTCAGGCGATTAGTTATATTCCGAGTATGATTTTTTCAGAAGGTATACAAGGAAGTAAATTGTATGAGGCATTATTATTCCAAGTAATTTGGGCAATTGTACTTATTATTCCAATTGTACTCATGTGGAGAACGGCGAGAAAACGTCTAATTGTACAAGGGGGATGATGAGATGATATATATAAACCTATTTTTGCAATATGCAAGCCAATATATAAAAACAAAATTGGAGTATCGGGGCGATTTTATCGTTGGATTACTTTCTGATTTAGCACTACAGGCTGTTAATTTAATCTTTATTCTCGTTGTGTTTGGGCATACACAAGCATTAAAGGGCTGGAGTAGAGAAGAAGTAATCTTTATTTATGGTTTCTTTTTAGTGCCGTTTGCCATTTTCTCAGCTTTCTTTAACATATGGGACTTTAATGATCGTTACATTATTAAAGGAGAAATGGATCGTATATTAACGAGACCGATTCATAGTTTATTTCAAATTATATTAGAAAGAATGGAACTGGAATCTTTAATTGGAGCGATTACAGGAATAATTGTAATGGGATATGCAGCAGTGGAGCTGCAATTATCTTTTTACTGGTACGATTTCTTCTTATTCTTACTGATGGTAGGAGGAGGAGCACTTGTATACGGAGGGATATTTGTTACGCTTGCGAGCCTTGGTTTTTGGTCGGATGCGAAAAGTTCAATTATGCCGCTAATGTATAACATAGGTAACTATGGTCGCTATCCTGTTAACATTTATAACCGTGTGATTCGCTTCATTTTAACGTTTGTTTTACCATTTGCGTTTGTCGGAGTGTATCCAGCAGCATACTTTTTAAGAAAAACAGAGTGGAATAGCTATGCATTTGCAACACCATTCGTTGGTGTTATCTGTTTTACGATTGCAATTACTCTTTGGAATCAAGGGGTAAAAAGGTACCGTGGTGCTGGGAATTAATTATAGAAGCTTGTTTGTTTCTAAGGGATAAATCCAATGGCCGTCTCATACATATAAAATGAGGTGGAGGACATGTTATGGGGATTTATTCTATTAATTGCAGCAATTGCTATTTTGAGAAGTGTCCAATTGTTATGGAGTTCATATTCAGATTCTAGGCGTTTCTTTTCGCTTTATAATTTAGCTTCCTTATTTTTAATTTATACAACGGTATTGATTGCGTTTGGGTTAAGTTATGTTGTATTAGAAGAAATGGGTTTTGCAGTTTTGAAAGAAGATGGAGAAAGCTTGCATGCCCAATCTTTTCAACTTGTAGAAATTTGCTTATATTTTAGCGCAGTTACTTTATTGTCCGTTGGGTACGGTGATATAGCTCCGATTGGAATAGGGAGATGGATTGCGATTGCAGAAGCGCTAATTGGATATACATTACCGTTTGCTTTTGTAATGAGGTCTGTAATAGACAATGAAAAATAAGATAGCATTTGATATAGTAAAGAAAAGAGTAGGAGTGATAACAATGATCACAGTAGGAGAAATGGCTCCAGAATTTACATTAGAGGGAAGTAACGGGGAACAAGTTCGCTTAGCTGATTTTCGTGGTAAAAACGTAGTGCTATATTTTTATCCGAAAGATATGACTCCAGGGTGTACAACTGAAGCATGTGATTTTCGCGATGCGTATGGATTATTTCAAGAGAAAGATACAGTTATTCTTGGTGTAAGTCCTGATTCAGCGAACAGACATCTGAAATTCATTGAGAAGCATGAGCTTCCATTTGTACTTTTAGTAGATGAAGATCATAAGGTAGCGGAATTATACGATGTTTGGAAATTGAAAAAGAACTTTGGAAAAGAGTATATGGGAATCGAGCGTTCTACATTCCTTATTAATAAAGACGGTGAGCTTGTAAAAGAGTGGCGTAAAGTGAAAGTGAAGGGACATACTGAAGAGGTTCTTTCTTATATAAAGTAAATTCATTGTGGAGATAAAATATATAGAAGTAAGGCGAGTGTCTATACATATTTTATCGTCTTACATAAAGTGAAGTGTAGGGCATACCTCCTCAGATGATAGTATTCCAAGTGCGATTATGTCGCACTTTTTTTCTATGTAAATGTATAGAAAATGGGGAAGGATATATAAGAATAAGGCTATATACAAAAATAAACCACATACTTATAGTAGAAATATTGACGATTTATAAGAAAAGGAGTACACTCTTTATAAGAATTATAAAATAATAATCCGTATAGAATCGGGGTGCATGACGGTGGTCAAAGAAGAATTAAAAGAAGCGCTAGAAATGCTGAAAAATACGGGTGTACGCATTACTCCACAGCGTCATGCTATTTTAGAGTACCTTGTGGAATCTATGACGCACCCAACAGCGGATGACATTTATAAAGCATTAGAAGGTAAGTTTCCAAATATGAGTGTTGCAACTGTCTATAATAACTTACGTGTATTTAAAGAGGTTGGACTTGTAAAGGAATTAACTTATGGAGACGCTTCAAGTAGATTTGATTATGTTACAAGTCAACATTATCATGTGATTTGCGAAAAATGTGGTAAGATTGTTGATTTTCCTTATGGAGGTTTGGAACAGCTTGAAGAGGAAGCTGCGAAAACGACAGGCTTCGTTATTAATAGTCATCGCTTAGAAATTTATGGCGTTTGTCCAGAGTGTCATAAGGCGTAATATATAATAAAGAAAGAGGGAGACGTAAACGTCTCCCTCTTTCTTTATTATATATGGGAATTACGTTAGGTTCAGGAGGATTTAAAACGTTCAGTGAAGAACCTAATTTAATTAAAGATAAATACAAAAGGTGATTTCTTAACAAAGAAATCACCTTTTAACGTTTAGTTTTGTAAGGGCACATTGTACCTATATATGCCTATGATTTATAGCTCTTCTTATTATATTTCTCATCAAATTCTTTTCCTTCTAGATTTCGATCCATTGTTAAAGGTTGGTTGCAATGCATACATGCGTCGACACGACCGAGCATTTTGGTCGGCTTATCGCAGCTTGGACAAATAATTTGTACAGTTTTAGTAGATAACATGCCAATCCAAAAGTAAACGACAGTACTAGCGATAACAGCTAAAAAGCCAACCATCATAAATGTTGTCATAATAATAATGTTTTCACGGAAAAAGACACCTAAGTATGCAATGAAGAGGCCGATAAATACTAAACTTAATGCAAAGGTCCGGATTTTATTGATTTTGTTCGAATACTTAATGCTCATTTGCATCACACTCCTATAATAATAATATAACATAAAATTTAGAATTTTCACTCGTTCGTAAACGTGATAAACCGATAAGATATGAGATATGGAGTATGATGCAGAATGAAGGGAGACTATAATGGTTTTTGGAACATGGTTTTAAGATTTTAACGGGATGTGAATTTTTTTATAAAAAGTATTGACCCCTTATATACTACATGATATATTAATAACCGTCGCTGATGCGGAAATGCAGAAAACGACAAAAAAGAAATTAAAAAACTTAGTTGACATCGAAAAACGAAGATGTTAACATAAGGAAGTCGCAAATGAGCGACCGAGTAGTTCTTTGAAAACTGAACGAAACAAACAACGTGAAACGTCAATTTTTATTTTTAGATGCTAGACAAACTAACT
>NZ_JAEHBI010000308.1:0-247 GCF_016483705.1 Bacillus cereus group sp. N6 | reverse complement strand
CCCCCCCCCCCCTTCTCTCCTTTTTTTACTGTCTCCCCGTGCTCCGCTTTATACCCTGTTTCTACCGTCTGCCCTTTCAGATCTTTATCTCCTTTAGGTCCAGTAGCACCAGTGTTACCTTGAACGCCTTGAGGTCCAGTAGCACCAGTAGCGCCAGTGTTACCTTGAGGACCAGGAGCACCAGTGGCACCAGTTGCACCCGGGGTACCTGGACGACCAGGAGAACCAGGGGCCGCGGGAGGGCGAG
>NZ_JAEHBI010000307.1:0-247 GCF_016483705.1 Bacillus cereus group sp. N6 | reverse complement strand
ACGGCGCTAGTGTATAAGAAAGAACATGGTTCATTGGAAGAGATTGGAGAATCAAGACATGTTCCAGCTGGAGTGGCATAAGATAAACAAGCTCGAACATTATCCATGCCATATCCAGGTGGTCCTCACATTGAACGCCTTGCACATGAAGGGGAACCGACAATCGATTTGCCACGAGCATGGCTAGAACCTGATTCGTAACATTTCAGATTCAGTCCATTGAAATCAGCAGTTATCAACACCAGTC
>NZ_JAEHBI010000306.1:0-247 GCF_016483705.1 Bacillus cereus group sp. N6 | reverse complement strand
CCCCCCCCCCCCCTTTTTTTTTTAATGATCCGTCGACCAGCTAGATCTCCTCGCGTATTTTCTTCGGCTGGTGCAGTTCTTTATTTGCTACACGTTAAACCGGTTGGACCTGTTACTCCCGGTGATCCCGTTAAACCGGTCGGGCCTGTTACTCCCGCTTATCCAGTTATACCAGACCCCCCGGTTACTCCCGGTGTTCCAGTGCGACGGGTGCGGGCTCATAAGCACGGGGGGGGCGGGGGGCGGG
>NZ_JAEHBI010000305.1:0-247 GCF_016483705.1 Bacillus cereus group sp. N6 | reverse complement strand
GGCGACTGATGGGAATCGAACCCACGAATGCCGGAGCCACAATCCGGTGCGTTAACCACTTCGCCACAACCGCCATGTTGTGTAAATATATTTGGCAGGGGCAGTAGGAATCGAACCCACACTGGAGGTTTTGGAGACCTCAGTTCTACCTTTAAACTATGCCCCTATGTAAATGGTGGAGGGGGGCAGATTCGAACTGCCGAACCCGAAGGAGCGGATTTACAGTCCGCCGCGTTTAGCCACTTCG
>NZ_JAEHBI010000304.1:0-247 GCF_016483705.1 Bacillus cereus group sp. N6 | reverse complement strand
TAAATGGGAAAACGATGAAAAGTGGTAAAAATGATTCGATAATAACACCCCCCCTTAAAAAATTTCATCAAAAAATGCTCTAAGGGGCACCGGAGGAGGGGGGCGATTTTCCAAATTTATCACCGTTTTCGCGCGTTATAATAAATTGGAAACTACTGTAAATCAGGGGAGGAGGGGATCTAGTGGCAAATACTGATAGAGAATCAGTAAGAGAACGGATTGAAAAGGACTTATACAGCCAATTAAA
>NZ_JAEHBI010000303.1:0-248 GCF_016483705.1 Bacillus cereus group sp. N6 | reverse complement strand
AGCGTCAGATGTGTATAAGAGACAGGGTTGTATACAGTGACTGCAACATCGTCGCAATTTGAAACACTTGAGCCGGAGGAGCTACAACTAATCGGTTGCTAATTGTGGAAAATAAAAATAACGTATAGCGCGTCGCATCGCGTCCTTGTTGTGTGGGAAATTCATTCACAAGAAAATTGTATAAATTTGTCATACTATTTCGTAATGCCGTGTTGTTAGGTATGGTTGGATTTGTCAGATAGGCATTG
>NZ_JAEHBI010000302.1:0-248 GCF_016483705.1 Bacillus cereus group sp. N6 | reverse complement strand
TCGGTAGCTCAGTCGGTAGAGCAGAGGACTGAAAATCCTCGTGTCGGCGGTTCGATTCCGTCCCGAGCCACCATTTTGAAGTCGCAAGCCGACTTAGCTCAACTGGTAGAGCAACTGACTTGTAATCAGTAGGTTGGGGGTTCAAGTCCTCTAGTCGGCACCACTTTCAAAATGAGCCATTAGCTCAGTTGGTAGAGCATCTGACTTTTAATCAGAGGGTCGAAGGTTCGAATCCTTCATGGCTCACC
>NZ_JAEHBI010000301.1:0-248 GCF_016483705.1 Bacillus cereus group sp. N6 | reverse complement strand
ATCGAGGCACGTATGCTAGGAGGAGCGCAGTGTAGGAGTACTACTCGAGCACCGGACTAGCATACGTAACGATGAGATGCGACAGTTATCTGAACCGGACTTTTTAAACAACCCTTTCAATATACCCTTAAAAAGGAGGATTTAGAGAACCGAGCAAATCGAGGCACGTATGCTAGGAGGAGCGCAGTGTAGGAGTACTACTCGAGCACCGGACTAGCATACGTAACGATGAGATGCGACAGTTATCT
>NZ_JAEHBI010000300.1:0-249 GCF_016483705.1 Bacillus cereus group sp. N6 | reverse complement strand
CCCCCCCCCCCCCCCCCCCACGCCACCCCCCAACCCCCCGCGCACCCCACCCGCCAGCGCCCCCCCCACCCTACCCCACAACCCTCGCCCCCCCCGCCAACCGGACCCCCCGAAACCCCACCCCCCCAACAACGAGGACTCCCTAACCCGCACCCCCGCCGCACCTGGAGACCAACCTGACCACAAGCCCGACAACCTGTCCCTACCCGCCCACCCCGCCGACGACCCCTCCTTCGAAACGTCCAAGAA
>NZ_JAEHBI010000299.1:0-249 GCF_016483705.1 Bacillus cereus group sp. N6 | reverse complement strand
GGTGACCCGTACGGGATTCGAACCCGTGTTACCGCCGTGAAAGGGCGGTGTCTTAACCACTTGACCAACGGGCCAAAAATTTCAAAACTCTTCCCAAGCTTCCAACCGGGCTTGAACCGGTGACCTCTTCCTTACCATGGAAGTGCTCTACCAGCTGAGCTATGGAAGCATAATGGCTCCGCAGGTAGGACTCGAACCTACGACCGATCGGTTAACAGCCGATAGCTCTACCACTGAGCTACTGCGGAA
>NZ_JAEHBI010000030.1:0-70354 GCF_016483705.1 Bacillus cereus group sp. N6 | reverse complement strand
TCCGCAGTAGCTCAGTGGTAGAGCTATCGGCTGTTAACCGATCGGTCGTAGGTTCGAGTCCTACCTGCGGAGCCATATTATAGAGAAGTACCCAAGTGGCTCAAGGGGCTCCCCTGCTAAGGGAGTAGATCGCGAACGCGGTGCGAGGGTTCGAATCCCTTCTTCTCTGCCAGAATTGGCCCGTTGGTCAAGTGGTTAAGACACCGCCCTTTCACGGCGGTAACACGGGTTCGAATCCCGTACGGGTCATACTAAAAGAGATAGCATAATCTGCTATCTCTTTTTTGTTGTGTAAAAGCGGACTTTGGATAGTCTGCTTTTTTTTATGGGTTTTTTGTGTCTTTAATGCTTGATAGTAATTATTGCAATAAGTTGTAGGAGATTTATATATATGCATTTATTTTTGCAACCTTTTTATTCTCTCATTCGACTATATTAGTAAAGGGAGGAAGAAATAAAAATGGACATAGCCTATCTAGTAAACCAAGCAACAAGAGGAAATGATCAAGCATTTGAACAACTTATTACTTTTGTTCGCCCAAAGCTATATCGAACAGCCTATTCTTATGTAAGAAATGAACAAGATGCACTGGATATATACCAAGAAACAATTTATGAAGCATATCTTTCATTGAGAAAATTAAAAAAGCCGGAGAAATTTCAAAGTTGGATTACTAAAATTCTTGTTTTTAAATCCATTGATTTTGTAAGAAAGTCCTCTAGACAATTTGTTGTGAATGATGAAATGTTATCTAATTTATGTACAGAAGAGAGCATGAATAAATTAGAGCAATCGCTGGATTTAACCGAGGCATTTAATTTCTTAGATCCTACTTACAAAACCATTATTTTATTAAGGTATTATCACGATTTATCTATTAAGGAAATTGCTGAGGTTCTTAATTCTCCAGAAGGAACGGTAAAATCTCAATTACATCGAGCAAAGCAAGCCTTACGCCCCATTTTAAAGGAGGGATATAGTTATGAATAAAGAAGAAATTAATCACCATATCAATGATATTCCTATACCAGAAGATCGGTTAATTCAAAGAGAAAAAACAGCCATGCTTCAAGCTAAGAAAAATCAGTACCGTAGAAAAAAAACAATTAAGTATTCTAGTCTTATTGCTTGTGGAATATGTGTTTCTCTCTTAGGTTTTGGATTCATTTCTCCTACCATGGCAAAGACATTATCGGGTGTTCCAGTTATAGGCTCCATTTATGCACAATTTAATGATATTGCTTCTGATAAAATTGAAAAGGATGAGCTTGCCACATCAATTGAGAGACGAGATAGTCATAGTGGTTTAACGATGAATGTGAAAGAAGCTGTTTACGATGGTGGACGTTTAGTGGTCACGGTGGAATACAAAGGAGAGAATCCTATTTCCAAAAGTAATGAAGAGAAAGCTGGATTTAGTTATATAACCATTAATGGGAAAGAAGTCAGAGCTGCAATTGGTTCTACTTCACAGAAGTCAAAAGGACAAAACACCATTATTGAGCAGCATGAATTTACTCTGGCTAATTACGGTGAATTTGGTGATAAAATTGATGTTTCCGTCCATGGGAAAGATTTATTTGAACAAACAGGAATATGGAACGTAGCATTTCCTCTTACAAAAGTTGAAGGTGAGATTCATAAATTCACTCCTAATATAAAAACATCAACGAAAGATAATTTATATGCATTAACAGTAAATCAAGTAACCTTTTCTTCACTTTCAACGAGGATTGATTTGACCTTTGATTATCCAAAAGAAATGGAAGCTAATGATAGCTGGCCAGCACTTGATTATACCGTAACTGATGATAAAGGAAAAATCTACGAAGGAGTCAGCTTGCAAGTTGGTAGCACGGGACTATACGGACACCATATTGTTTTAGCTCTTCCACCAATGGATAATCCTCCAAAATCCTTAACAATTGAACCTACGTATCTTAGTGATCTAAATGATACATTAAAAAATGGAGGTGCTGAAGATTTAAAAACGACTGTGTTGCTACAATAATTAAAGAGCTTTGCTAGGTTCACATGTTTATTGACTGTTAATAAGTGACGGTATGTTAATTTGACGTGTATGGAAAAAACATCGCTGTCCAGCTAAGATAAATTTGTATCCATATAATCAAAAGACGCTATTCTTTTTGTAGAAATATACAGAAAGGATGGCGTTTGTTATGCTGTTATCATTGTCGGTTTTTGTCGGTAAGTCGATATATTGCAAAAATCGCTGATATATTTGGAGTTACGGTCCATATATTTAAAAAATCGCTGATATAATTTCACTTACCGACAAAAACATAAGAAAATCCCTTTCACAATCTAAAGAAAACGTCTCCATTGAGATGGATTCCACACCTATTCCATCAACTTTACACTCTATGTGAAAAAGTTCACAAATAGGCCATAATTTGTGAAGTAATTCACAATAATACGTGCTACAATATGAATGTAAAGAAGTTAAACAACATTAAATTAGTATTTTAATTAATTACTTAAACAATCATAAAAAATATATGTGAACAATAGAGAGGGGAAATTACCATGAAAAAAGGTATCAATCGTGTAGTATTAGTAGGAACAGGAGCTGTAGGTTGTAGTTACGCTTACTCAATGATCAACCAAGGTGTAGCTGAAGAATTCGTATTAGTAGATGTTAATGAAGCAAAAGCAGAAGGGGAAGCAATGGACTTAAGCCATGCGGTACCATTCTCTCCATCACCAACAAAAGTTTGGAGCGGTAGCTATGCAGATTGTAAAGATGCAGATCTAGTTGTTATCACTGCTGGATTACCACAAAAGCCAGGTGAAACTCGTTTAGACTTAGTTGAGAAAAATACAAAGATCTTTAAACAAATCGTTCGCGGCATTATGGATAGCGGGTTCGATGGAATCTTCTTAATCGCAACTAACCCAGTTGATATTTTAACTTACGTAACTTGGAAAGAATCTGGTTTACCAAAAGAGCGCGTAATCGGTTCTGGTACTACTTTAGACTCTGCTCGTTTCCGTTACATGTTAGGTGACTACTTAGATGTAGATCCACGTAACGTTCATGCTTACATCGTTGGTGAACACGGTGACACTGAACTTCCAGTATGGAGCCACGCTACTATCGGTGTACAAAAACTAGAAACAATCTTAGCTAACAACGAACAGTACAAACAAGAAGACTTAGATAAAATCTTCGAAAATGTACGCGATGCAGCTTACCATATCATCGAGCGTAAAGGTGCAACTTACTACGGAATCGGTATGTCACTACTTCGTGTAACTAAAGCAATCTTAAGCAACGAGAACAGCGTATTAACTGTATCTGCATACCTTGAAGGACAATATGGTGAGAAAGATGCTTTCGTAGGTGTTCCAGCTGTTATTAACCGCGAAGGTGTACGTGAAATCGTAGAACTTGAGCTAAATGAAGAAGAAAAAGCGAAATTCGCTCATTCTGTAAAAGTATTAAAAGAAACAATGGCACCAGTACTATAATAATTGCTAAATAATTCAGAGGCGGGAAACTGCTTCCTACCTCTGAGTTTTTATATAATTTAATATAAATTCCTTTTCCGGTTTCCCTTGTATATCCCCAATATACCCCTTTTGCTGGATAAGGGTCGTTTATAGAAAAGAGCACTCTACTTTATATAGAGTGCTCTTTATTATTATTTTTTAGGTGTTAATCCTAATTTCTTTAAAATATCTGCCAGTGTACCGCTTTTTGATTTTTCAACAGGTATTTGTGATTTAGATGCATCTGGTCCTTTTTTCAAGAAGTTCTTTTCAACGAAACGAATATCTTTTTCGTCGACAATGCCATCTTTGTTAAGGTCGCCGTCTTTCACAGATAGTCCTTTTTTACCATAGTTGCTAGCGATAATTTCAGCATCTTTCATATCAATTACTTTATCAGCATTTACATCGCCAGCAAGGTTTTCGTCAGGTCGTGCATAATAATATTGACCAAGTAGTTTACCATCTTTTTCAGTACCTAGTTTTGTAGTTAGTCGGCTTGTTAAATGTCCTGGAACCTCCACGTATAAGTTATAATCACGTTTATTAACAGGAAGTCCATTCAATTTGAAGTAACCGTATTTATCAAGTGAGCCTTCAAACTTATGACGGTAAGAATCTGTTGCATATACTTTTACACCAAGCTTTGTATAATCAAATTTCTCATCTAAATATCCACGTTCATTTAAGAATGCACCAGGTTTAATATTTCCTTCTACTTTTGAGTTTAAAGACATAACTGAGAATGTTTGATCTTGAAGCACACGCATTCTGCTTGGCTCTGATTCACCTTGTTTCCAGTAAACGAACACCGGTAAATCTAATTGAGCATTTGCTTCATAAAACTCATCATTTTCTACCTTGAAAGTTACATCAATGAACGGGAAGTCACCATCTAATCCGGCGAAGTTTTTATCATCGATAGCTCCGCCTACTGTAACAGAACCTTCTTCTAGTTTCGGCTCATTTACTTTTGCGGTTACCCCTTTTTCAGAAAGGAGTTTTTCAAAAGTAGGATTCAATTTCGCATTTGCAAATTTGAAGTTCTTCTCTAGGAATTTTACGTTAAATTCTCCAGATACAAATTGTTTCACATGTTTGGCGTTTAGTGTCACAGTGAATTCATCATCTTTATATAATTCTTTTTTATCATAACTAGCTTTTGCATATTGAGCACCTTGCGGAATAAACCAATAGTTATTTACACCGCTTGGATAGTCAGGACCTGCAGTTGCATAATCGAAAATATATACGCCTGTGTTCATTGGACCTTCAGTTTTAAAGGAATCAGGTGTAATACCAACTTTAAAGTCACCATTTTCAGTAATAGGTAAAAACTTGTGCAAGTAGGGAGAATAGTCATAGTACATAACGCCGTTCGCTTCTTGCGTAATGTTTAATCCTTTTCCTCTTAAGTAGTCAACGTTAGAATCATATACATTTCCTTTAACCCATAGTGCTTTTTTACCGTCTTCTACTGTATAGTTTTCTTCATTTAATTCATAAATACCAGGCTGTAATCCAGTTAATTTCACTTCTGGCGGTGTATTATCAATTACGACATAATCACCTTTCACACGTGCTTTCCCGGCTTTATCGTAGCCAACAAATTCAATTGTGTAATCTCCTTCTGGTAAGTCGATTTTTTCATCACCAATTGGTTTTGCAGGATCATTTGTAAAAGGATACACTCTGCCGTTAAAGAATGAATCTAAATAGTAATACACATCTGTTTTTAATCCACTCGTGTTTAATGTTCCGATGAAGCCAAGTGCTTTATTTGTTTTGGAATCTTTCACGATAAGATCTAACGTTTCAAGTTCGCTATTTAATTGGAACGCCCCGTGAACATATGATTCGCGGTATGGATTGAATGTAGATGTATCAGTTGAGATTGTTTTTCTTGATAATAGTGCATTTTCAATACCAGGCTCTGACACACGAATAGAGAACGGAATTTGATACGTTTCTTCTTTATTTTTCGTATTTGTAATATGAATATATCCTTCATATCGGCCTTGCTTTGCACCAGCAGGAATATTAATTTTTGCTTCAATTTCATCTGATTTACCAGCATCAATCGTAATTGTTTCAGAAGTAGAAATTTTTACACCGTTTGCGGTAGCGTCATTAATGGCAGAAGAAGCTGGTGTATAAGAAATTTCTGTTTTAAATTCTTTCTTCTCTTGTTTATTGCGGTTTTCAATTT
Organism: Bacillus cereus group sp. N6; assembly: GCF_016483705.1. Classification (NCBI taxonomy): domain Bacteria; kingdom Bacillati; phylum Bacillota; class Bacilli; order Caryophanales; family Bacillaceae; genus Bacillus; species Bacillus cereus group sp. N6. Next base: position 64,631 of record NZ_JAEHBI010000030.1, on the reverse strand, counting down.
TAATTTTTCGTTTTTGTTCAATGGATTCCCCGTCTTTTTGATAGTATTTACCGAATGCAATGGATCCAGTTTCGTCTGGTACTTCAATCACTTCATCATTGACAATTGTTTTTGTCGTATCTAACACTTTAAAACTTGTTTCCGTGTGAACAGAGTTATAAGCATCTACTCGTCCAGCTCCAACTTCATATACGGAATACTTTTCTTTTAAATCATCAGCTGTGTTCATAAGAGATGCCTTTACATCGAATGGAGAGTATTCTGGGTGTTCTTGCAAAATAAGAGCAGCAACGCCAGCGATATGAGGAGATGCCATGGATGTTCCTTGCATACGTTCATAGGAAACATCGTAGTTTTCACCTTCTTGCGGGTCGTTAATATATTCAGGTACTGTTGAAAGTACCGCAACACCAGGCGCTGTAATATCAGGTTTAATATCATCATTTGATGTAACAGGGCCGCGTGAGCTAAAGTCTGCAAGATGATCGCCTTCTGTTTGAATATAATTTATTTCATCGAAAGTTAAGGATGTTTTGCCTTGTTCAATTTGAGCTTTTAGTTTTTCGCCATCTTCTTTCGTTAGGCGGAATGCTGGAATGTATTTTGTACTTTCGCCAATATAGTAAGGAATTTCTCCATCCACATTGTTATAAATAATAACTGCTTTTGCACCAGCTTGTTTCGCATTTGCGATTTTTTCATCAAACGAGATTGTACCACGTGCAACGAGAGCGATTTTTCCTTTTACATCTTTTTTACTAAACTCGTCAGGAGTACCGATTCCTACAGATTCAATAGGGAGAGATTGTCCTTTGAAATCCTCTATTTTATCAGTGAAGTTTTTGCCGAATAAAATTAGGTTAGGGAATTGTAATTGCCCAGCATGACCGGATAGTTTCGGTAAGGAAATAGAGCTATCACTTGCTCCAACTGTAATAGCAAATGGAGAAGCGCCTGGTGACCCAAGTGTCGCTGGATTTGGGCCAGAGTTCCCGGCAGCAACGACTGTAACAACGCCCGAAAGCATTGCGTTATTGACAGCGATAGACGTTGGATCAAGCGGATTGTTGCTATCGTCACCTAACGATAAGTTAATGACGTTCATACCGTCAGAAATAGATTTATCGATTGCAGCAATAATACCAGAACTATCGCCGCTTCCGTAAGGACCTAGTACACGATAGTTATACAGTTCAATGTCAGGTGCAACACCTTTTACTGCGGAATCTGATTTATTTTTCTTTTGAGCAGAAACGATACCTGCTACGTGAGTACCATGCGCAGTATAGAAGGAAGAACCACGATCATCAAATTCAGGAGCGCCAGATTGTTGCCACTCTGTATAAGTTGTTTCCATCGGATCTGCATCGTTATTAATAAAGTCCCAACCTTTTACGGAGTTTGGGTCTACCTTACTAGAATCCTCACCCGATTTTGCGCGATAGCCTTTATACACGTCTTTTAAGTCAGGGTGATTGTAATCAATACCTGTATCTAGTACACCAACTTTAATTCCTTTTCCGGTAATGCCCTCGCTATGTAACTTATCTACCCCAATTTGGGGAATGCTATCTGTTAGTTTTTGAGGTGCTTTCTGCTCTGCTTGTTTTGGTAAATTTAATTTCACTTCGTAATCTTTCCAAATACGTTTTACAACGCCAATGCGTAACAATTCTTCAACTGTATTTGCAGGTAACGTTAGCGCAACACCATTTATAGCGTGCTTATAAGAACGTTTAATTAGTACAGACTGGAAATTCCCTGATTTTACTGATGGGCTGAATTGATAAAGGCGTTTTAATCCTTTTTGGAATTCCTCATGTTCTTGATCAATACGTGCCTTTATATTTTCAGGAGCAGCTTGTAATCCTTTTTCTTTTTGTTTTAATTCATTAATCTTTACTGGAGCAGTTTGAAATTCTACAATGATATTTACTGGTTCAGAACTACTCGTATTAATATCTGGCGAAATAGTAAAACCAGGATTGGCATCTAACGTTTGTAATGCTTGGCGCTGTTCTTTAGAAAGTTTTGATAGTAAAGACTGGGCGTTTGAAGAGTCAATTTGGTTAATAGGGTTTTCAGCAAGTACATTGAACGGAAGGGCAGTTGAAAATAGAACGCCAGCCGTCACAATTCCGGTAACAAAACGATTTTTCTTTTTCATATATAGGCCTCCGATAATTTATATTTTAAAAATTATTTCTCCACGCCTGGTGTTTGTTCTGCATGAAATGTCCAGTTTAGCTGCAGGGAATCACCCTGGAATTTATTTTGATCTTGGTCGTTGTCTTCAAAGGAGAAGAGAACGTGTAAATAATCTGTTTCACCAGATTTAATACCATCTATTAAGTTATGACGTTCTAGAGAAGTAGCTACATCCTCCGGTTTCATAGTTTTTAATTCTGATAATTTTGTTTCCCACAAAATTTCATGATCATCGTTTGGATTAGATGGCTTTCCATCATTCACTAAAAATTTGACGATGATGTGATCGCCTAAATCTTCACCATCATTATTTTGCTTTGCATCTGTAACTTCATAGGATGTTTCAAGTGCTACTTTTGCAATATGCAATGTTCCTTTATTTTCAAGCTTGAAGTTTCTTTCAATCAAATCACCTGGTTTTAAATCTTTCACATTAACAATTACACTTGGGTTAATAGAAAGATCTAGTGTACCAGCTTGAAATGAGTTACTAGATGTTTCAGAATCACTGAAATAGGCGAATACACCGCCGAATGTAAGGGATAAGCCAAGTGAAGCTGTGACAACTCCCATTCCAACCTTTTGTTTTAATGACATAAGAAAGCCTCCTAATTTAATTTTTTATCAAACTTTTTCTTGGAGCATGGACAGAGTAAACATAGTGTTTCAGTATGAATTATATTTGCGAGAGTTCGTAGTTCTTTATTGAGAACAAGTATATGCTTATGAATTTTCCATTTCAATGAAATTGTGACAAAAAATGTTGAGAAACATTTTTTTATGACAGATTATTTTGTTGTGATTTTAAGTGATAAATAGCAAGTAAAATAGAATCAATCTAATGAAATAAAGGTTGAGAAATAAATAATAGGATGAAAGCCTAGTAGGAAATGAAGCGTTTGCAATGGATATTCGTCAAAATTCGATATTTTACACAGTAAATTTGAATATTTTAAGCGAAATTAAAGAAAAAAACGAATATTTTTTAAAAAATAACAAGGATATTTCAGTTTTTCGCAGAAATGATAAAGAGTAAAAAATTTCTGTCATCTTAGTGAGGTGAACATATTGGATGTAATAAATTGTGAAGAAGTGAAACGAGATGAGTTTCATACAGAAAAGTACTATGACAGTTATAACATCTTTGGGGCACATATTGTGACGGAAGATGGGATGCGAGGTGTACGATTCACAGTATGGGCTCCTCATGCGAAAGCAATGAGTGTTGTTGGAGATTTTAATGAATGGGATTATGAGCAACATAAGATGCTACAAGTGACAGAAGAGGGGATTTGGTCCTTGTTTGTACCGCATATTGAAGAGAATGAGATATATAAGTATGCGATTGAAACGATGGATGGTGACGTTATTTTAAAAGCAGATCCTTACGCAGTATATGCAGAAGTAAGACCAAATACGGCATCTGTAGTTTTTGATATAGAGGGATATGAATGGAATGATAAAAACTGGATTCGTAAGAGAAAGAAAAAATCGATTTATAAAGAAGCGATGACAGTTTATGAATTACATTTCGGTTCTTGGAAAAAGAAAGAAGATGGCGCTCTGTATTCTTATAGAGAAATGGCCGAGGAGCTCATTCCGTATGTGGTGGAACATCAATTTACACATATTGAAATTATGCCGCTTGTTGAGCATCCATATGATCGTTCTTGGGGATATCAAGGGACGGGATATTATGCAGCGACAAGTAGATTCGGCACGCCACATGATTTGATGTATTTTGTCGATGAATGTCATAAATATGGAATCGGTGTCATTTTAGATTGGGTGCCGGGGCATTTTTGTAAAGATGCTCACGGTTTATATTTGTTTGATGGGACACCGACTTATGAATATAAAGATATAGATGTACAAGAAAACCTAGTATGGGGAACTGTTAATTTTGATTTAGGGAAGAGGGAAGTACGTAATTTCTTAATTTCAAATGCGTTATTTTGGATGAAGTATTTCCACATTGACGGTTTCAGGGTGGATGCAGTTGCGAATATGCTGTACTGGAATAAAGAAGGACAAGAACAAAGTAATGAGCACGCTGTTTCATTTTTACGAGAGTTAAATGAAGCGGTGTTTGCAGAAGATGAAGATTTTCTTATGACAGCAGAAGATTCAACAGCTTGGCCACTTGTAACAGCTCCAACGTATGAAGGTGGGCTTGGGTTCAATTACAAATGGAATATGGGCTGGATGAATGATGTGCTGAAATATATGGAGTGTGCGCCTGAGTATAGGAAGTATATTCATGAGAAAATGACGTTCTCTTTAATATATGCTTACTCTGAAAATTTCATATTACCGCTTTCTCATGATGAAGTCGTTCATGGGAAAAAGTCGTTATTAAATAAAATGCCAGGAGATTACTGGGATAAGTTTGCTCAACTTCGTTTATTATATGGATATTTCTTTACTCATCCAGGTAAGAAATTACTCTTTATGGGTGGAGAATTCGGGCAGTTTGATGAGTGGAAAGACCTTGAAGATTTAGATTGGAATTTACATGATTTTGAAATGCATCGTTATATGCATGATTACTTTAAAGAGCTCATAGCATTGTATAAGCGCTCCAAACCACTTTGGCAGCTTGATCATTCACCTGAAGGATTTCAGTGGATAGATGCTAATAATCATGAGCAAAGTATTTTCTCGTTTATCCGCCAAGGGGATAAACAAGAAGATGCGTTAGTTGTCGTATGTAATTTTACGAAAGCTACATATGAAAACTATAAAGTAGGTTTGCCAGATTTCGAGTATTATAACGAGATTTTAAACAGTGACGCTGAGCAATATGGCGGATCGGGGCAAGTGAATAAGAAACGTCTCAAGACGATTCAAGAACCGTATCATAATCAAGCGGCACATGTAGAAATTACAATTCCACCATTTGGCGTATCCATATTACGACCAGTGAAGACGAGAAAGGGGAGCAAAAAACAAGATGGCTCAAAAGCAAAAGTGCGTAGCAATGTTACTAGCAGGGGGAAAAGGTAGTCGATTAAGTGCATTAACAAAAAATTTAGCCAAGCCAGCTGTTCCATTTGGTGGTAAATATCGCATTATTGACTTTACGCTAAGTAACTGTGCGAATTCTGGTATTGAAACGGTTGGGATTTTGACGCAATATCAACCACTCGAACTTCATAATTATATCGGAATCGGCAATGCTTGGGATTTAGACCGAGTAAGCGGTGGAGTCACAGTGTTACCTCCTTATGCGGAGTCTTCAGGTGTGAAGTGGTACACAGGTACAGCAAGTGCCATTTATCAAAACTTAAACTATTTAAGCCAATATGAACCAGAGTATGTTCTGATTTTATCAGGCGACCATATTTATAAAATGGATTACAGTAAAATGCTAGATTACCATATTGAGAAAGAAGCGGACGTTTCGATTTCTGTTATTGAAGTGCCGTGGGATGAAGCGAGTCGTTTCGGTATTATGAATACGAACGAAGAGATGGAGATTGTTGAATTTGAAGAGAAACCGCAATTTCCAAGAAGTAATCTTGCATCAATGGGAATTTATATTTTTAACTGGGCAATTTTGAAAGAGTATTTAGAGATGGATGCAAGAAATCCTGAATCTAGTAATGATTTCGGAAAAGATGTACTTCCGCTTTTATTAGATGAAGGGAAAAAGCTGATGGCGTATCCGTTTGAAGGATATTGGAAAGATGTTGGAACGGTGAAAAGCTTATGGGAAGCGAATATGGATTTACTTCGCGATGAAACATCGCTGAATCTAAACGATCGTAATTGGCGTATTTATTCTGTAAATCCAAATGAGCCACCTCAATATATTGCAGAAAAGGCAAAAGTAGAAGAATCACTTATTAACGAAGGATGCGTCATTGAAGGGGACGTGAAGCATTCTGTATTATTCCAAGGAGTGACGGTGGAAGAAGGTAGTATGGTTATTGATTCTGTCGTTATGCCAGGAGCGAAGATTGGTAAAAATGTTGTGATTGAAAGAGCGATTGTTGGATCGGAAATGGTTATTGAAGATGGAACAATTATTCGTCCAGAAAAAAATGTCGACGATGTAGTACTCATTGCTGAAGGGAAATAGAAAAGGGGGATGAAATGAATGGGAGAAAAAATGTTAGGAATTATTAATGCAACGGGAAGTTTTCCTTCCTTAAAGAAAGTAACAGGGCATCGTTCATTAGCGGCGTTACCATTTGGGGGCCGTTATCGACTCATTGATTTCATGCTTTCAAATATGGTGAATTCTAATATTCATAGTGTAGCGGTTTTTACAAGTCATAAAAACCGTTCACTAATGGACCATGTTGGTTCAGGAAAACAGTGGGATTTAGATAGAAAAAGAGACGGACTGTTTTTATTCCCGCCAAATTGCCAATGTGACCAAGATGAATTTGGGTCTTTTGCACATTTTAGAAGACATATTGATTATTTTTTAAGAGCTAGAGAAGAATACGTTGTTATTACGAATAGCCATCTCGTAACAGCATTAAATTTTCAAGCTGTGTTAGAGCGACATATACATACGGCAGCTGATATTACTGAAGTTTGCCATGAAGGGGTTTCGCTTCAAACATACGTGTTAAAGAAACAATTATTGTTAGATTTATTTGAGACATATAAAGATGTGGAGCAATACAGTTTATTTGATGTAGTGAGAGAAAAGCGCGGAAAATCACTGCATATTGCTACGTATGAGCATACAGGATATGTAGCTATTATTGATTCAATTGAAAGTTACTATAAACATAGCTTAGAAATTTTGCAACCTGCTATTTGGAAGCAATTATTTAAGAAAGAAGCACCGATCTTTACGAAAGTAAAAGATGAACCACCAACTCGTTACCTGAAGGGTGCAGCCGTGAAAAATACAATGATTGCAAACGGCAGTATTATTGAAGGAGAAGTAGAAAATAGTGTTATCTCCCGTTCTGTTAAAATTGGAAAAGGCTCAATTGTTCGTAATAGCATTATTATGCAAAAGAGCAAAATTGGAGATAATTGTATAATAGACGGTGTTATTATTGATAAAGACGTGAAAATTGGTGACGGTGTTGTACTAAAAGGAAACGCCGATGAGCCATATGTTGTAGAAAAAGGAAGCATTCAAAACAGTACGATTAATAGTTATTCTTAAAAGAATCAGTGGGGGTTTTTCCTCCACTGATTAAAGCATTCATTCAAATGAAAACTCGAAGGGAGGAAGCTGCAAGGGAAGTCGTATAAGCTTTTCGTGCAGTGGGACAACAAGTGAATATTTTATTTGCAGTATCAGAATGTGTACCATTTGTTAAATCGGGAGGATTAGCTGATGTAGCAGGTGCGCTCCCAAAAGAGCTAAAAAAACTAGGCGTGGACGTTCGCATTATACTTCCAAATTATAGTCTTATTCCGCAAAAATTAAGGGATGGATGTACGTTACATAAAGTAATTAACGTCCCGCTTGGGTGGAGAAATCAATATTGCGGAATTTTAAAAGGTGAGCAAGACGGGATTACGTATTACTTAATAGATAATGAATATTATTTTAAGAGAGATTCTCTATATGGTCATTATGATGACGGAGAGCGTTTTTCTTATTTTTCGAAAGCAGTTTTAGAGTGTATTCCGCATCTTGATTTTGAAGTGGATGTTCTTCATAGCCACGATTGGCATACAGCTATGGTGAATTTCTTACTGCGTGAAAAGTATCAAGATAATCCATTATATGAGCATATTAAAACGGTGTATACGATTCATAATTTGCAGTTCCAAGGTGTATTTCCTCCTGAAGTGATGTACGACTTGTTAGAACTTGGTGATGAATATTTTCATAGTGAGCAGCTAGAGTTTTATGGAAATGTGAACTTTATGAAGGGCGGAATTATTGCTTCTGATCAAATTACAGCGGTTAGCCCGACATACAAAGAGGAAATTCAATATGAGTTTTTCGGTGAGAAGTTAGATGGGTTGTTACGAAAAAATAATGGTAAGCTTAGCGGCATCGTAAATGGAATTGATACGAGCGTATATAATCCAGAAACAGATTCGTATATTACTGCTCAGTATGAGGCAGAGTCATTAGAGGAAAAGAATGAAAATAAACGCGCCTTGCAGCGTTATTTTGGTTTGCCAGAAAAAGAAGATACGCCAATTATTTCGATGGTAACGAGATTAACGAAGCAAAAAGGTCTTGATTTAGTACGTACTGTATTCCGCGAAATAATGGAGGAAGATGTGCAATGTATTATTTTAGGATCAGGTGATTCTGAATATGAACAATTCTTTGAGTGGATGGCATACGAGTATCCTGAGAAGGTAAAAGTGTATATCGGATTTAATGAAGAACTAGCCCACCAAGTGTATGCGGGAAGTGATTTATTCTTAATGCCATCACTATTTGAACCGTGTGGACTTGGACAACTTATCGCATTAGCGTACGGTACAATCCCGATTGTAAGAGAGACAGGCGGATTAAATGATACTGTACAATCTTATGACGAAGAAACTGGAGAAGGAAATGGTTTCAGTTTCACGAACTTTAATGCGCATGACATGTTGCACACGGTTCTTCGTGCGATTGAATTTTATCATGATAAACCGGTATGGGAGCAGCTTGTAAAACAAGCGATGACTGAAGATTATAGCTGGGAGAAATCAGCTCTTGCCTATAAGAAATTGTATAAAAGTCTCATGGAATAACATGTAGGTGGTGAAGAAATGTTTACTCATGTTGAAAGTTTCAAATCAGCTTTTCTAGAAAAGTTAGAGACGATGTATGGTAAAAGTTTTAAAGACTCTACAACTCGTGATCAATACAATACGCTTGGGTACATGGTACGTGAGTATATGAATAGTCAATGGATTGCAACGAACGAAAGTTATCGGTCTGGAGAGCAAAAGCAAATGTATTACTTATCCATTGAGTTTTTACTTGGGCGTTTGCTTGGAAGTAACATATTAAATTTAGGCATCAGGGATGTATGTGAGCAAGGACTTTCTGAGCTTGGGATTTCTTTGCAACAGTTAGAAGAGGTGGAAGCAGATGCAGGTCTTGGAAATGGTGGACTTGGACGATTAGCAGCCTGTTTCCTTGATTCACTTGCATCTTTAAACTTACCAGGTCATGGCTGTGGAATTCGTTACAAGCACGGCTTATTTGATCAAAAAATTGTTGATGGTTATCAAGTTGAATTTCCAGAGCAGTGGCTTCTTCATGAAAACGTATGGGAAGTAAGGAGGCATGATCAAGCTGTAGAAGTAAGTTATTTCGGCAATGTTGAACCGCTATACATTGACGGGCGTTTAGAGTTCAGGCATACGAATGCAGAAGTGATTATGGCAGTACCATATGACGTTCCAGTAGTAGGTTATGAGACGAGTACTGTAAATACACTCAGACTTTGGAATGCTGAACCAGTTCCTTTCCCGCAAAATTGCAAAGATATTTTGAAATATAAGCGTGAAACAGAGGCGGTATCGGAGTTTTTATATCCAGATGATACGCATGATGAGGGGAAAATACTTCGTTTGAAGCAACAGTATTTCCTCGTATCAGCAAGTTTGCAAAATATCGTTCGTATGCATAGAGAAAGATATGGTGACCTTCGTCAATTACATGAGAAAATTGCGATTCATATTAATGATACACATCCAGTTTTGGCGATTCCAGAACTAATGCGTATTTTATTAGATGAAGAAAAACTAGCATGGGAAGAAGCTTGGCACATAATAACACAAACGATTTCTTATACGAATCATACGACGTTATCAGAAGCGCTTGAGAAGTGGCCAATTCACATTTTTAAACCGTTATTACCGAGAATTTATATGATTATTGAAGAGATTAATGAACGTTTCTGTCATGAACTTTGGGAACGTTATCCATATGAATGGCATCGTATTGAAGAGATGGCGATTATTGCGCATGATCTTGTGAAAATGGCTCATTTAGCAATTGTCGGTAGCCATAGCGTAAATGGTGTAGCAAAAATTCATACGGAAATTTTAAAGCAACGCGAAATGCGATTGTTTTATGAGTTTTATCCAGATAAGTTTAATAATAAAACGAATGGAATCGCTCATAGACGCTGGTTAATGAAGGCGAATCCGCAGCTGACGAACCTTATTTCGGAGGCGATTGGAACAGAGTGGAAGAAAGAACCGATTAAGCTTCAAGAGCTACAATTAGTTCAATATGATGCGAGTTTTCAAGAGAAATTTGCAGAGGTAAAACAAGAGCGTAAAGAGATTTTAGCGGAGCGTATTCATAATAAAATGGGGATTACAATTGATCCTAATTCTATTTTTGATGTGCAAGTAAAAAGACTACATGCTTACAAACGACAACTATTAAACGTTCTTCATATTTTATATTTGTATAACCGTTTGAAAGAGGATGCTAGTTTTACATTTTATCCGCGTACTTTTATCTTTGGAGCGAAAGCATCACCTGGCTATTACTATGCGAAAAAAATTATTAAATTAATCAATGAACTCGCAAGGAAAGTGAATAATGATCCGTACGTAAGCCAATATATGAAAGTTATCTTTCTAGAAAACTATCGAGTGTCTTTAGCGGAAGATATATTCCCAGCTGCGGATGTGAGTGAGCAAATTTCAACTGCGAGTAAAGAAGCATCAGGAACAGGGAATATGAAATTTATGATGAATGGTGCGATTACACTCGGAACGTTAGACGGAGCTAATGTTGAAATAAAAGACCGGGTCGGTGATGATAACTGTTTCATTTTTGGCTTAACAGCGGAAGAGGTTCTTCATTACTATCAAAATGGTGGATATCGTGCAAGTGATTATTATCACCACAATATGCATATTAAAAAAGTAGTAGATCAGTTAACGAATGGTTTCTTTGCACAGTCGGGAGCTGAATTTGAAGCGATTTATGATTCTCTCGTAATTCAAAATGATGAATACTTCGTTCTGCGAGATTTTGGTCCATATGCGGAAAGGCAAGAAGCTGTTGGTAGAGCGTATGAAAACCGAACGAAGTGGCTAGAAATGTCGATTTTAAATATTGCACAGTCTGGTCATTTTGCGAGTGATCGAACGATTTTACAGTATAGTAATGAGATTTGGAGTATTGGTAATGCGGTTACACAGTATTAAGTGAAAGTCCCTTTTGAAGGGACTTTTATTCATGGAGACAAAGTGTATTCACTTTTAAAAGAGGAATATAAACGTTTGAAAAACCGAGCTTAATCTTATTAAGCTCGGTTTTCTTTTTTGGCTTAAGAAAGAAATGGGATGGCAGTATACATGATACCTGTTCCATCATATTCTCCAGTCGCAAAGTATGAAAATGTAAAGAAACCCGTAAACGTAAAAATTACAATGAGAAAAAGTGCAAAGATAAATTTTAGCATGTAAGGTCCCCTCATCCCAAAATAACTTCATATATTATTATAGTATAAGGATATATGATTTCCAAATGTTTACTGGTTAAAAATGAGAAGTCAGACATGTTTTGTATGTTGTCATGGCATGATTATTTGTAATAGATTTTGTGTTTTTTGTAAAAGTCATGTTGTGATGAACATGTGCATATTCCCAGTCTTGTTCATTAAAATGGACATTGCGCGGAGGGAGAAGAGGAACGACATCAAATAAATTAACGAAGCGAAAGCTACTAGCTACTTGTAGTTTATAATAATTACGAAATGCAATATCGCCCACTTTGGGAGAGGCAAATGTATAAAGACCGTACTGTGCGAAGGCGGTGTTGATACGCGCATCGAGTATATGTAGTGTGGCGAGCGCGCCACCTAAGCTATGACCTGTTGCAAGAAGTTTTTTATGGGCTGGTAGTGATACGAGCATATCCATAATAGAATCTCGACAAGATTCATAAATGGAAAGAAAGCCGTTATGGACATTCCCGCTGTTTAAAGCATATGGGTATGGTTTTTGGTTAACGAGTAAATCGATAATCCAGTCTGTATCTGTTTGTGTCCCGCGAAAAGCTACAATAATCGTATCCTCAGATTCTAGTATGAATCCGAACCATTCTGTCGTTTGAATGGTTTTTCCTTGAAAGCCTTGTACATATTGAAAACCATCCGGTATTTCGAAAATCCCATTTTGTTTATATTGTTCATACGTTAACTCACAACAAGAAGCTAACAATATGGCAGTATCTTTATCGAAGGATAAAGGAGTACGCATTAAGGAAGCCCTCCTTAAGAAAAGGTATAGTTCAATATATGCAGTGAGGGACTTGATTCATTCTTTTGGATAGGGCAAATAGTTTGTATCGCGTATTTAAATTAGTGGATGAAATTATAGTGACTTATGGACGAATCATGCCAAAATAAAACAGCACCCCATAAGGGCACTGTTTACTCTTTTCCATCTAATAAACGTCCAAGTCCGCCTAAAACGCTGCCTTCACCGCTGTTTTGAGCTGCTGGGCTTGTAAGGCGTGCTGCTAAACGGCTAAGTGTTAAGGACTGAATCCAAACCGTTCCAGGACCTTCTAACGTTGCGAAGAATAAACCTTCGCCGCCAAATAGAGCTGTTTTTACTTTTCCAACGAACTCGATATCGTAGTTAACGTCTTTTGTCATGGCAACGAGACAACCTGTATCGATGCGAAGTCTTTCGCCAGGTTTTAATTCACGCTTATATACAGTTCCTCCTGCATGCATGAAAGCGAGTCCATCACCTTCAAGTTTCTGCATGATGAAACCTTCACCACCGAAGAAACCAGTTCCAATTTTTTTCGTAAACTCAATTCCGATAGAAACGCCCTTTGCTGCACAAAGAAACGCGTCTTTTTGACAAACGACTTTCCCTTGATATTGTGTTAAATCAACAGGGATGATTTTTCCTGGATAAGGAGCGGCGAATGATACGTGGCGCTTGCCATGACCTGTATTTGTAAAGACAGTCATAAACATACTTTCACCTGTAACAAGACGCTTACCAGCGCCCATTAATTTACCGAATAGACCACTAGATGGGCCAGAACCATCACCGAAAATGGTTTCCATCTCGATATGATCTTCCATCATCATCATTGCGCCAGCCTCTGCGATAACGCTTTCTTCTGGATCTAATTCAATTTCAACAAACTGCATATCATCGCCATATAATTTATATTCGATTTCATGTGCTTGCATTTTTTCACCTCATCATATGTAGTAATTATATTGTACAGAAATCAAAGGAATTAGAATACTGTAGATTTGTTAATTTTTTAATAAAAATAGAATGAAAATTTAAGGTTATACTAGGATTATAAAAAACGATGGGTTGAAAGTGTTCTCATTTGACGTTTTCGACATAGCATGATATAGTGAAAACACTATTGAGCTACATAATGTGGTACGGAAATAAAGCACGTTGTATTAAAGGCTGTAAGCTTGTTATACATTCATGTCCTTTATATCCACCTTTTCATGTGGATTCATAGTTTCATTTTTATTTAGGAGGTACATGACATGCAAACAGGTAAAGTTAAATGGTTTAACGGCGAAAAAGGTTTTGGCTTCATCGAAGTTGAAGGCGGAGAAGACGTATTCGTACATTTCTCAGCTATCCAAGGCGACGGCTTCAAAACTTTAGAAGAAGGTCAAGAAGTTTCTTTCGAAATCGTTGAAGGAAACCGCGGACCACAAGCAGCTAACGTTACAAAAAACTAATTAGCTAGCGAAAAAAAGCATTCCGAATTTCGGAATGCTTTTTTTATTCTTTGGAGCTAGATTCATTTGAAGATAACTCGCCTTTGAAAGTACGCTCTTCAAAGTCATCAAGCATTTGTTCATACTCTTCATGTTCTTCTGTGGCGAAAACTTGAGGATTTTTGCCATACATGTCTGTTCCTATAAAATTTTCGAAATCCTCTACATACCCAACATTTTCTTCACTATTTACGTACATGCCATTATAGTTTTTGGAATCCTGTCTTTCTAAATCGGACGGTGTTTCTGATGTCCCATAATTTGCGACATCTTGCCATGCATCTTCAGCATCGTATTCTACAGAATGATCTTCGTCGTGCTTGTGAAAAGAAGGAGCCAACACCTCTTCTTCAACTGGTCGCGTGTTCATATTTAATTTATTTGTAGTGTGCTGAATACATGTTGTAGCGGTTGGCATTGCCTCTAATCTTTCAAACGGAATTTCTTCGCCAGATACTTCGCAAATTCCATACGTACCTTCTTCAATTTTTTGCAGGGCATGTTTTGTATCTTCTAGCTGCTTATGCCAAAATTCGATGAGCCCGAAATCTTTCTCACGTTCGTACAATTCTGTAGCCATATCACCTGGATGATTGTCATAGCTAGATAATTCTCCAACAGAATCGCGTTCAGAAGCACGATCTGTATTCTCATGAGTTTGTATTGCTTGTTCAACTTCTTGCTGTTGTTTTTCTAAAATAGATTTAAATTGATTTATTTGTTGTGGAGTTAACATAGTCGTCCACCTTCCTACAATTCAGTTTCTTTACATAGTATGAGCGTTGAGAGTAGGAATTATGAGCTGAAATTGGTATATGAAAAAGGAGCCACGTCAGCAGCTCCTTTTTATCCCGCATTAACGGGCAGTTGATTAAAGTTTCACTTTATAGGAAATATCCAAGCAATAATCCGATTCCCATGAGGAGACCGAAGATTGTATTTGTTTTTGCTGTTGCAATCATCGCAGGTACCATTTCCATTGGAATACTTTTGCCGATAAAGCCTTTCGTCGCTTTCAATGCTTTCGGTGCACTTAAAAATACGATAAGCATCCATGGTGATACGATGTTAACGATAATCAGAGCGATTGTCCAAATATAAGAAACGATGAACATAGAAGCAAGTACACCAACGGCTCTTTCGCGTCCAACGAGAATTGCTAACGTTTTACGACCGTTTTCTTTATCGCCATCTAAGTCACGAATGTTATTAGCTAGTAAAATGGCACCAATTAAAATGGAGCTTGGAATAGATAATAAAATGACTTCTGATGTTACAGTTCCAGTTTGAATAAAGAATGAAATCCCAATAATAATGACACCCATAAATAATCCGGCTGTTAACTCTCCAAATGGTGTATAGGGAATTGGAAGTGGGCCACCTGTATAAAGGTAAGCAACGGCCATACAAACAAGACCGATTGCAGCAAGCCACCAGCTAGAATTCATACAAATATAAACACCTAATAGTATTGCGATCCCGAAAAATCCAAATGCTAAGTTAAGCACCGTTTTTGGCTGAATGCCATCGCGAACGATAGCGCCGCCGATACCAACTGACCCTTCGTGATCGAGTCCTCTTTTATAATCAAAGTATTCATTAAACATGTTTGTTGCTGCTTGAATGAGAAGACAAGCGAGAAGCATCATAAGGAAAAGAGGGAGATGTATTTGATTTATACCTCCGACCTGCATCGCATAGGCTGTTCCGATGAAAACAGGAACGAAAGCTGCTGTTAATGTATGGGGACGTAGTAAACTCCACCAAATGCGCCAGCCGGTTTGCTTACTTGGCTTTGGCGCCGTAGGAGAGGAATTCGTTTCGACGTTCATTTCCATGTTGAATCCTCCTTTGGTCACATATTGTACACAACTAAGTGTAGAAAAAGCATCATTTAGTGTCAACGTTTATTTTCTAGGAAGAGAAGGTGAATTTCTCAGAAATGCTAAACGTTGACAGGCCTTTCGTTTGAGGTGTATCTTAAAATCAAGCGTAATTATGACTATTTTTCGCCCATAGGGGGGAGACAATTGTGATTCAAACGAAACAAATAGGCTTGCAAGAAGTTCTTAGTGCAGCCATTAAGCGTGCAACTGATGAAAAAATATTGGTTAGCTTCGTAAAACAAATAGACTGGATAGATCCGCTTCTGTTTTATGCAGCAGGAAAAAGGATTTCATTCGAAAATAGATGTTATTTTGCAGACCCAGCTCAGCATGTAATATTTGCTGGAATTGGCTCTGTTTTCACTATAGCAACTTCTTCTAACAAACGCTTTCAAACGGCCCGTGACGAGTGGGATAAAGTAAAAGAGAAAGCATTTGTACAAAGAGAAAGATACGAATTTGGAACAGGTCCTCTTTTATTTGGTGGATTTTCATTTGACCAAGAAAAAGAGAAAACCGACTTATGGAAAGAATTTGATGATACGACATTTTCACTACCAGCATTTTTATTAACTGTAAAAAATGAAAAAGCATGGTTAACAATGAATACATTCGTTTCAGCAACTGATTGTGCAGAAACTCTTTATAACGAAATTGTTTCTTTAGAAGAGAAAATTTTTGGGGAGAGTAAACGTGCACTCGAAGGATTGAAATTAACAGTTACTTCTAAAGTAGAAGTAGATCCGAAAGGCTGGATGAAGGCCATTGAGAAAGTGCAAGATGAGATGAAGCAGGGGAACGTGCAGAAGGTTGTATTAGCGAGGGAGCTAAAAGTAGAAATGGATCATCATATTGATTCTGCTCTTGTTTTAGAAGCACTTCGCATTGGGCAACCAGATTGTTACGTATTTTCTTTTGATTATAAAGGAGCATGCTTCTTAGGAGCCACGCCAGAGAGATTAATTCGCAAAGAAGATGAGAAGTTTACTTCGATGTGTCTTGCTGGTTCAACTGGTCATGGTCAATCTATAGAAGAAAGTAAACGAAATAGTAATGCGCTTCTTCATGATGAAAAGAATTTAGCTGAACACGGTTATGTTGTGAACATGATTCGAGGAGTACTAAATGAGCACTGCGAATCTGTTAATATTCCGGAAAGTCCGGGCTTATTAACAACGAAAAACTTAATTCATTTATATACGCCTGTAGAGGCAAAAGGCGATGCAAGTCTTTTAACAATGGTAGAAGAATTACACCCAACACCAGCTCTTGGCGGGACACCTCGTTTGGAAGCGATGAAACTGATTCGTGATGTTGAATTGTTAGACAGAGGGTTATATGGTGCACCGATTGGCTGGATAGATGATGAAGGAAATGGTGAATTTGCGGTTGCACTTCGCTGCGGATTATTAAATGGCGCGAAAGCATCCTTATTTGCTGGGTGCGGGATTGTAATTGATTCAGTACCGCAACTTGAATATGAAGAAACAAGCTTGAAGTTTAGACCGATGCTTGGTGCTTTGGAGGAATTAATGAAATGAACAATCATATAGAAGCATTATCATATTATTTAGGCGCGTTCGTGGATGAACTGACGCGTCTAAATGTATGTGATGTTGTCATTAGTCCAGGCTCACGGTCAACACCGATTGCTCTACTAATGGAACAACATGAAGGAATGAACACATATTTACATGTAGATGAAAGATCAGCGGGATTTTTTGCGCTCGGTATCGCAAAAGCAAAAAAACGCCCTGTTGCATTATTATGTACGTCAGGAACGGCAGCAGCAAACTATTATCCAGCTGTATGTGAAGCTTTTCATTCACGAGTGCCGCTTATCGTCTTAACGGCAGATAGACCGCATGAATTAAGAGATGTTGGTGCGCCACAAGCGATGAATCAATTCAATTTATACGGTACATTTGTGAAGCAATTTACAGAGATGGCACTTCCAGAAGCGAGTGAAGCGATGTATCATTATGCTCGCATGACGACGCAGCGCACGATAGCAAGCGCACTTCTAGCGCCGCAAGGACCTGTTCATCTTAATTTTCCAGTTCGCGAGCCGCTTATCCCAGATTTCTCATTAGAAAGTTTATGGGATAAAGGACGCGGGGAATATACAGGAGTAGTTCAGCAAGGGAACGTGATGATGCCGAGTGAATATGTAGATTCTCTTGTAGGGCGCCTTTCACATATGGAAAAGGGGCTTATTATTTGTGGAGATGATAGTCATTCAGAAATCGCAGCGTTTGCGGCAGAACTAGCTGAGAAAACGGGATATCCAATATTAGCGGATCCACTTTCTAAAATTCGTAGCGGACATCACGATAAAACGATGGTAATCGACTGTTACGATACATTTTTACGAAATGAGCTGTTAAAAGAAACGTGGAAGCCAGAAGTTATGATTCGTTTTGGTGGGATGCCTGTTTCGAAAGCATTAACGCAATTCATCAAAAAACAGACGAAAGCTGTTCATATCGTTGTTGACGAATCTGGACAATGGAGAGATCCAGCTCTCGTTGCGACAGAAGTTGTCCAAGCAAGTGATATTGCATTTTGCAGTGCATTAATAGAAAAACTGCCAGTTATGAAAAAGAATGATTGGTTCGGAATGTGGCAACATATAAACGAAAAAACGAAGGAAACGCTTCGTGAAATGGAAACATATGAAACTGCATTTGAAGGGAAAGTTATTACGGATATCGTCCGCGTACTACCAGAAGGGGCAACATTATTTGCGAGTAATAGTATGCCAATTCGTGATACAGATTCATTCTTCTTCACATCGGATAAAAATATCCAAGTGATGGCAAACCGTGGTGTAAATGGGATTGATGGCATCATTTCGACAGCTTTAGGAGCGAGTATTATTTGCGATCCGCTCGTATTAGTTATTGGTGATTTATCATTCTATCACGATTTAAACGGATTATTAGCCGCAAAATTACATGAATTAAATATAACGATTGTCGTTGTAAACAATGATGGTGGCGGTATTTTCTCATTCTTACCACAATATGAGAAAAAGGAACATTTCGAATCATTATTTGGAACGCCAATTGGACTTGATTATGAGCATGTTGTCAAAATGTACGGCGGTTCATTTAGCCGTGTAAATGGTTGGGAGCAATTCCGAGAAGAGGTACAAAAAGGAACGACGACGGAAGGTTTACACGTTGTAGAAATTTGTACGAACCGTGATGAAAACTTAACATTGCACCGTAAATTATGGGCAAAAACGCAGGACGTAATTACTACATCGTTGCAAGGTGAATCAAAATGAACGTAACGCTGCAAGGTGTATCGTATGAATATGAAGTAGTCGGAAGCGGGGAACCACTTCTACTTCTTCATGGTTTTACGGGAAGCATGGAAACGTGGCGTTCCTTCGTTCCTTCTTGGAGTGAGCAGTTTCAAGTCATTTTAGTAGACATTGTGGGGCACGGAAAAACGGAAAGTCCTGAAGATGTAACTCACTATGATATTCGAAATGTAGCATTGCAAATGAAAGAACTATTAGATTACCTTCATATTGAAAGAGCGCACATACTTGGCTATTCAATGGGTGGTAGACTGGCGATTACGATGGCATGTCTATATCCAGAATATGTACATTCTCTTTTATTAGAAAATTGTACAGCTGGGCTCAAAAGGGAAGATGAGAGAGAAGAACGTCGTGAAAAAGATGAGCGACTTGCCGATAAAATTGAGCGAGAAGGCATCAATAGTTTTGTAACGATGTGGGAAAATATTCCGCTGTTTGAAACGCAAAAACGTTTAGCACAAAACGTACAAGAAGCAGTGCGAAAAGAAAGACTTGCTAACAATCCAAAAGGAATTGCAAATAGCTTGCGCGGCATGGGAACAGGGGCTCAGCCTTCATGGTGGAACGAGCTGCAAAACTTAAAAATACCTGTTCTTTTAATGAACGGGGAGCATGATGAAAAGTTCTTTCGCATATTAAAAAACATCGAAAAATGCATCTCTGACGCGAAATTTGTGAAAATTGATGGTGCTGGCCATGCAATTCATGTGGAACAACCGGAAAAGTTTGATACAATAGTAAAGGGATTTCTAAAAACTATGCAGTGATGCTTGTTCATCTAAGAAGGAAGCTACACTTATAGAGGAGATCAGAAATATACAAGGAGGTAGTTGTAATGGCTATTGAATGGGTAAAAGAAGGCAATTACGAAGATATTATTTATTCAACATACAATGGTATCGCAAAGATTTCGATTAACCGTCCTGAAGTACATAACGCATTCCGTCCTAAAACGGTAATGGAGTTAATCAACGCTTTTGCACACGCTCGTGATGATGCAAATGTTGGCGTTATCATTTTAACAGGTGAAGGTGGACGTGCATTCTGTTCTGGCGGCGACCAAAAAGTTCGCGGTCATGGTGGATATGTAGGTGACGACCAAATCCCTCGTTTAAACGTATTAGACTTACAACGTCTAATTCGCGCAATTCCTAAACCAGTTATCGCAATGGTAGCAGGTTATGCAATCGGTGGTGGACACGTACTTCATATCGTATGTGACTTAACAATCGCTGCAGACAACGCTGTATTCGGACAAACAGGTCCTAAAGTAGGAAGCTTTGACGGTGGATACGGAGCTGGTTACTTAGCTCGTATGGTAGGCCACAAGAAAGCTCGCGAAATTTGGTACCTATGCCGTCAATACAGCGCACAGGAAGCGCTTGATATGGGCTTAGTAAACACAGTAGTACCATTAGAAGAGCTTGAAGCAGAAACAGTACAATGGGCACAAGAAATCTTAGCAAACAGCCCAATGGCACTTCGTTTCCTAAAAGCTGCATTCAACGCAGACACAGACGGTCTAGCTGGTATTCAACAACTAGCTGGAGATGCAACGTTATTGTACTACACAACTGACGAAGCAAAAGAAGGTCGTGACGCGTTCAAAGAAAAACGCAGTCCGGACTTCGGTCAATTCCCTCGTTTCCCTTGATCAAACCAAAAGCGGAGCCGACTGTTTAGCCTCGTAGGCTAAGGTTCTTTCGCACAGAAAGTGTTTTTTACTTTCTCGTGCGGAAGGTTCTTAGACGGAAGGGGCTAGGAGGCACAGCTAGATGAGATCAACCGGAAACAAAACAACTAAGAGACTTGATGTCATATCAAGTCTCTTTCTTTCATGAAAGGAGAATGTATGATGGAGACGATGCCAAATTGGTTAAAGCAACGTGCATTTTTAACACCAGATCGCACTGCAATTGAAATAGAGGAAGAGAAAGTTACTTTTATGCAGCTGCATGAAAAAGTAGTATCTGTTTGTGAACACCTCACGCATGTAGGAGTGAAGCGTGGGCAAAAGGTGGCTGTTCTGATGAAAAATGGTATGGAGATGATTACAGTTATTCACGCCCTATCTTACGTAGGTGCAGTAGCTGTGCTTTTAAATACGCGTCTTTCAAGAGAAGAGCTACTTTGGCAAATGGATGATGCTGAAGTTGTTTGTTTAGTGACGGATCAAGATTTTGAGGCTAAAGATGTTCCTGTATATTCGTTCACCGAAGTGATGAATGGACCGAAGGCGGAAGCCTCTATACAAGAAGAATTCTTTTTAGAAGAAGCGATGACAATTATTTATACGTCTGGGACGACAGGGAAACCGAAAGGCGTTATTTTAACGTACGGCAATCACTGGGCAAGCGCGGTTGGCTCTTCGCTTAATTTAGGGCTTCGTGATGATGATTGCTGGTTAGCTTGTATGCCGATGTTCCACGTTGGTGGGTTATCTCTTCTAATGAAAAATATTATGTACGGCATGCGCATTTTACTTGTTCCGAAATATGATGCTGATTTTATTCATAAAGCACTTCAAACGAGAGGCGTAACGATTATTTCTGTCGTTTCTAAAATGTTAACAGATCTATTAGAGAGACTAGGAGAAGAGACATATCCATCTTCTTTACGATGCATGTTACTTGGCGGAGGACCAGCGCCGAAACCGTTACTTGAAATATGTGTAGAAAAAGGAATTCCTGTGTATCAAACGTACGGTATGACAGAAACGTCGTCGCAAATTTGTACGTTATCAGCAGATTACATGTTAACGAAAGTAGGATCAGCCGGGAAACCACTATTTCAGTGCCAACTTCGTATTGAAAAAGATGGCGTAGTAGTGCCGCCGTTTGCAGAAGGCGAGATCGTAGTAAAAGGACCAAACGTAACAGGCGGTTATTTTAACCGTGAAGATGCGACGCGCGAAACAATTCAAAACGGATGGCTTCATACTGGTGACCTCGGTTATTTAGACGAAGAAGGATTTTTATATGTATTAGATCGCCGCAGTGATTTAATTATTTCTGGCGGAGAGAATATATATCCGGCTCAAATTGAAGAAGTGTTGCTTTCTCATCCGATGGTAGCAGAAGCCGGTGTTGTCGGTATGACTGACGATAAATGGGGACAAGTACCCGCTGCTTTTGTTGTAAAAAGTGGAGAGGTAACAGAAGAAGAAATCCTTCATTTTTGCGAGGAGAAATTAGCGAAATATAAAGTGCCGAAGAAAGCGTATTTCTTAGAGGAATTACCACGAAATGCTTCGAAAAAATTGTTAAGACGAGAGTTAAGACAATTAGTGGAGGAGATGTAAGTGGAAATAAAAAAAGCGACACTTCATATAACGGAAATGCCACTCGTAATCCCGTTTGCTGCAAGCTACGGAACGTATGAAAAGCGTGAGAGTATCGTCATTGAATTAGAAGATACAGACGGGCACATTGGATTTGGCGAAGTCGTTGCATTCTCTGAGCCATGGTATACGGAAGAAACGGTGAAGACAGCGCTGCATGTGTTACCGGATTTTTTAATACCGGATTTATTAAAGGCGGAAATTTCTCATCCGAATGAAATACCAAATTTGTTCAAGCATATAAAGAGAAACAGAATGGCAAAGGCCGGAATTGAAGGGGCTGTTTGGGACTTATATGCAAAGCGTCAAAAGAAGTCATTAGCGACATTACTTGGCGGAACTAGGACTGAAATTGAAGTAGGCGTTGTGATTGGAATTAATACAATTCCGGTTATGTTAAAACAAATCGAGAAGTATGCAGAAGAAGGATATGAGCGTTTTAAAGTGAAAATAAAGCCAGAGCACGACTACGAGTTATTGAAAGAAATTCGTAAAGAGTTTCCAAGCATCCCGTTAATGGCTGATGCAAATTCAGCGTATACATTAGCGGATACGGAGAAACTGAAACGATTAGATGAATTTCAATTGATGATGATTGAACAACCGCTAGCGGATTACGATTTTCTTGATCATGCACAACTGCAAAAGAAAATGGAAACGCCGATTTGTTTAGACGAAAGCATCCATAGTTTAGAAGACGCGCGTGTTGCGATTACGCTTGGCAGTTGCCGCATCGTTAATATTAAACCAGGGCGAGTGGGCGGATTAACAGAATCTATTCAAATCCATAATTATTGTATGGAGCACAACATACCCGTTTGGTGCGGCGGTATGGTAGAGATGGGGATTTCACGAGCGCAAAATGTCGCGCTTGCTTCGTTACCGAACTTTACGATTCCAGGAGATATATCTGCCTCTAGTAGACATTGGGAGAGGGATATTATTTCACCGGAAGTAATGCTTGAGAGCGGAAAAGTGATTGTACCGCAAAGTGTTGAAGCTGGGTGTGAAGTAGACCGCGGAAGGCTGGCGGAAATCACGAAGCAGCGGATAGTTTTGGAGCGGTGAATTTAATCAGGATGCCCGCAAATAGCGGTAGGATTTTGTTGTTAATTGTCGGTAAGTCGATATATTGCAATAATCGTCGATATAATTTCATTTACAAAGGTTACTCCTGTGAGTAACCTTTTCGTATTGTACAAATTGGATAGACTAGTTTACAATCGAGCGTATACAAGGGGGAGTAAAATGAAGAACATTTCAATTTTAATAGCGGATGATGAGGCAGAAATTGCTGATTTAATTGAGATACATTTAGAAAAAGAAGGTTACCACGTCGTGAAAGCAGCTGATGGAGAAGAGGCAATTCATGTTATTGAAACGCAGCCAATCGATTTAGTGGTTTTAGATATTATGATGCCAAAAATGGATGGTTATGAAGTGACGCGCCAAATTCGCGCGAAGCATCACATGCCAATCATTTTCTTAAGTGCGAAAACGTCTGATTTTGATAAGGTGACAGGTTTAGTATTAGGTGCAGATGATTATATGACGAAACCATTTACACCGATTGAATTAGTCGCACGTGTAAATGCACAATTACGCCGATTTCTTACACTAAATCAGCCGAAGGTAGCGGAGAATAAATCTGCTTTAGAGGTAGGTGGAGTCGTTATCGATCCTGAGCGAAGAACAGTAAATGTGTACGGAGAACAAGTTGAATTAACACCGAAAGAGTTTGATATTTTATATTTATTAGCGAGCCATCCGAAGAAAGTGTACAATGTGGAAAATATTTTTCAGCAAGTATGGGCAGATGATTATTATGAAGGCGGAAATACGGTTATGGTACATATTCGTACGTTGCGGAAAAAACTTGGGGAAGATAAAAGAAAGAATAAGTTAATAAAAACAGTTTGGGGAGTAGGGTATACTTTCAATGGCTAAAAAGATGAGAAGCTTTCGCTCGAAGATGGTTATGCTATTTGCGTTAAGTATGATATTTGCTGGTGGCGTAACGTATATCATTTATGAAGGATTACGGATTTATTATAAATTAGTCGTTCGTTTTGAGGATCCGTTAGCTCAATTTCGTTCCATGGTAAGACAAATTGGGGATGTTAATTTCTTTTTGATTATTTTCATTCCTCTATCCATTATGTTTTTCTTCTTCCTTACTAGGCCGTATTTAAAATATTTTGATGAGATTTCAAACGGAATTCATCATTTGGCAAACGGTGATTTTACAAATGAAGTGCGCGTTTCATCTAATGATGAGTTTGGATATATCGCACGTGAAATAAATGTGGCGAGTGAAAAATTAAAGGAAGCGGTTGAACGAGGAGACTTTGCGGAAAGTAGTAAAGACCAGCTCATTGTTAATTTAGCTCACGATTTAAGAACGCCGTTAACATCTGTTTTAGGTTATTTAGATTTAATTCTTAAAGATGAGAATTTGACGAAAGAACAAATTAAACATTTTTCCACAATTGCTTTTACGAAATCCGAAAGGCTGGAAAGTTTAATTGATGAATTATTTGAAATTACGAGAATGAATTATGGGATGTTGCAGCTGGACAAAAGACCAATTGATATAAGTGAATTGCTTATACAGTTAGAGGAAGAATTGTATCCGTTATTAGAGAAAAAGGGTTTAGAAGCGAGATTGAACATGGATTCTTATTTACCTATTAGCGGTGATGGAAAATTATTAGCGAGGGTATTTGAAAATCTTTTAACGAACGCGATTCGTTACGGGTATGATGGAAAGTTTGTCGATGTGAACGGATATATTGAGAGTGAAGAGGTAGTCGTACAAATTATTAATTACGGAGATAGCATTCCGGAAGAAGATTTACCGTATCTTTTTGATATGTTTTATACAGGTGATAAAGCAAGGTCAGAGCAACAAGGTAGTACAGGCCTTGGTTTATTTATCGCGAAAAATATTGTTGAACAGCATGATGGGAAGATTTCTGCTGAAAGTAATGTAATTAGAACGATATTTGAAGTGAGATTGCCAAAAGAAGAGAGCGAAGCAATTTAATAAAAATTTAAACTTTACCCCACTTTTTATTTTAATAGTTTTTTCTATTCTATACGTAAGTTACGTTAAGGAGGAACTAGAAATGAAAAAGTGGGTATTTATTTCTCTATTTATAGCATGCACAATCTGCGTAGGCGTTTATATATCACCATTATTTCAAAAAGAGATCGATGTTAAAATTGCAGACAAAGATAATACGGTCAGAGCTGCGAATACGGAAAAGATAGAAGTTACAAAAGAAGAAATTTATAAAGGGGACCTATTATTAGTTAATAAAGATTACCCAGTTAAAAAAGATAGTATTAGGTCTGATATTATAAATGTAAATCATAGTAGTGAATTAGTAAGAGGTTACGTCATATTTGATAGAAATCTTCGTTTATCTAAGGATGTTGTAAAAAAGTTTTTAAACGTTGTCGATGCAGCTGGAAAAGATGGCGTACAGCATTTCTTAATGAGTAGCGGATATCGAGGTTTTAAAGAGCAAAGTAAATTGTATAAAGAAATGGGATCTGATTATGCACTTCCAGCAGGATATAGTGAACATAATTTAGGATTATCACTCGACATTGGATCTACGCAAAAGAAAATGGAGAGAGCCCCTGAAGGAAAGTGGATTGAAGATAACGTATGGAAGCATGGCTTTGTGTTACGTTATCCAAAAAATAAAAGTCATATTACAGGCATTCAATATGAGCCGTGGCACATACGTTATGTAGGCTTACCGCATAGTGCCATTATGCAAAAGGAGAAAATTACATTAGAGGAATATTTGGACTTCTTAAAAGAGAAAAAAGAAATCACAACCGATGTGGAAGGTAAGAAATATACGGTTTCTTATCATAAAGTGTCTGGGAACAGGAACGTGAATGTTCCAGCGAATAAGCAGTATGAAATTTCGGGGAATAATATGGATGGGGTTATTGTGACGGTGCAGGAATAGAAAAAGAGGTTGTTCCGTTTTGGAGCAGCCTTTTCTTATATAAGAAAGGGATCGACGTTTTTTGTCGGTAAATCGATATTCCTTGTCGAATCGTTGATATAATTTCCTGTACTATTAGCATTTTGAGTAGCATCTTTTTATTTACTTTTAAACATTATAACGTTATATTTACTTCTCCCTTTTTTTGTGTTACGCTAAACGTGTGAAAGACATATAAAATGAAATTTTAATGTAAGCGTATTCTTATGGCTTCTTATAGAAAAGGGTGGAAGTACAATGACAGAACGATTCGTACTACGTAATGTGAAACGTGTGAACGGGGAAGAGATTGACATTGTAATTGAAAATAATAAAATCGCACAGGTGACGAAAGCTGGTGCTGGCGAGGGTGGAAAGGTTCTTGATTACTCAGGTACTTACGTATCGAGTGGCTGGATTGATTTACACGTTCATGCTTTTCCAGAGTTTGATCCGTATGGCGATGAGGTGGATGAAATTGGCGTTAAGCAAGGGGTAACGACAATTGTTGATGCGGGTAGCTGCGGAGCTGATCGTATTGCAGATTTAGTAAAAAGTAGAGAGCAGGCGAAAACGAATTTATTTGCCTTTTTAAATATTTCTCGCATCGGTTTGAAACGAATTGATGAATTATCCAACATGGGATGGATAGATAAAGAGAAAGTAATAGAAGCAGTAGAAAAGTATAAAGATGTAATCGTTGGGTTAAAGGCGAGAATGAGTAAAAGTGTCGTTTGTGATAGTGGAATTGAACCGCTTCATGTTGCACGCTCTTTATCTCGTGAAACATCATTACCGATTATGGTACATATCGGTTCAGCACCTCCTCGCATTGAGGAAGTTGTACCTCTTTTAGAAAAAGATGATGTCATTACACATTACTTAAACGGGAAAGAAAATAATTTATTTGATGAAGAAGGCAAACCGCTACCTGTGTTACTAGATGCAGTGAATCGCGGTGTGCATTTAGATGTTGGGCATGGTAATGCTAGTTTTTCTTTTAAAGTAGCAGAAGCGGCGAAGCGTCACGATATTGCTTTTAATACAATTAGTACAGACATTTACCGGAAGAATCGTATACACGGTCCAGTGTATAGTATGGCTCACGTTCTTTCGAAATTCCTTTACTTAGGGTATCCGCTAGAAGAAGTAATAAATGCGGTGACGAAAAATGCGGCAGAGTGGCTGAAAAAACCAGAGCTTGGCCGTATTCAAGAAGGCGATATTGCAAATTTAACTTTATTTACGGTGAAAGATGAACCGATTACGTTAATTGATTCAGAAGGGGATCAGCGCATTGCTGAAAGAAGAATTGATACGAAAGGGGTTGTAATTAATGGGTCATTCATTGAATGCTAAGTACGGATTAAAAAGAGTAATTAATGCGAGCGGTAGAATGAGTATTTTAGGTGTATCCGCTCCTACAGATACAGTTATGGATGCGATGAAACATGGTGGACAAAATTATGTGGAAATTGCTGATTTAGTAGATAAAGCAGGAGACCATATTGCGAGAATTCTAGATTCAGAGGCAGCGGTCGTTGTGAATTCAGCATCGAGCGGAATTGCACTTTCTATCGCTGGTATCGTGACAGAAGGAAATCGCCGTAAAAGTGAAAGACTTCATCAAGAGGTCATCGCGAAAAACGAAGTGATTATGTTAAAAGGTCATAACGTTCAATACGGTGCTCCTGTTGAAACGATGATTTATTTAGGCGGCGGTAAGCTTGTTGAAGTGGGTTACGCAAATGAAGGGAAAGCAGAGCATATTGAAGATGCGATTGGTGAAAATACAGCAGCAATTCTATATGTGAAATCCCATCATGCCGTGCAAAAAAATATGATTTCTGTTGAAGAAGCATGGGAAGTTGCGCAGCGAAATAACGTACCACTTATCGTCGATGCGGCAGCTGAAGAAGATATTCAAAAATATGTGAAGTATTCAGACCTTGCCATTTATAGCGGTTCAAAGGCAATTGAAGGACCAACTTCTGGTATTGTCGGCGGGAAACGAAAATATATCGAGTGGCTGAAAGTGCAATTACATTGCATCGGAAGAAGTATGAAAGTTGGGAAAGAAACAACTTTCGGTTTACTTCAAGCACTTGATGAGTACGGAGTAAAAGAAGATAAGAGTGAGCAAGAAAAAGAGTTATTACAAGTACTTATGCCGCTAAAAGAATTAAACGGTGTAAATGTAACGATCGTTCAAGATGAAGCAGGAAGAGCAATCTTTAGAGCACGTATTCATATTAACGAGAATGAGTTAAATAAATCAGCAAAAGACGTTGTAACAGCATTACGCGAAGGGGAAATCGCAATTTATACACGTGATTACGGAGTAAGACAAGGATTCTTTGATATTGATCCACGTCCACTTCAAGGTGATGACATACATGTAATTGAAGAAAAAATGAGAGAAATTGTAGGGGGAAACTAAAATGACAAACATTCAAAAACGTTTTTATAAAGGCCGCGTAGCATTAAATGTATTAGCGAACAATATCGAAAATGCGAAAGACATTTTTGAGGCAGCAGAAGGTTATGTAGTTGTTGGAGTGTTATCAAAAGATTATCCAACAGTAGAAGAAGCAGTTACAGCGATGAAAGCATACGGAAAAGAAATTGATGACGCTGTATCGATCGGATTAGGCGCAGGAGATAATCGCCAAGCAGCAGTTGTAGCTGAAATTGCGAAGCATTATCCTGGTAGCCATGTTAACCAAGTGTTCCCTTCAGTTGGAGCGACACGTGCAAATCTTGGCGGAAAAGATAGCTGGATTAATAGTTTAGTATCACCAACAGGAAAAGTAGGTTACGTAAACATTTCTACTGGTCCAATTAGTGCAGCTGGGGAAGAAAAAGCAATCGTTCCAATTAAAACAGCAATTGCACTTGTACGTGATATGGGCGGAAATTCATTGAAATACTTCCCAATGAAAGGTTTAGCTCATGAAGAAGAATATCGCGCAGTTGCGAAAGCATGTGCGGAAGAAGGCTTTGCATTAGAGCCAACAGGCGGAATTGATAAAGAAAACTTTGAAACAATTTTACGTATCGCATTAGAGGTAAATGTAGAGCAAGTTATTCCGCACGTGTACTCTTCTATTATTGATAAAGAAACTGGTAATACGAAAACAGAAGATGTGCGTGAGTTATTAGCGGTAGTGAAGAAGCTAGTTGATCAATATGCGTAAGAAAATTGCAGCATTTGGCGAAGTAATGATGCGCCTGCAAGTACCAGGATATGAATTGTTGTCACAAGCTAACACATTAAATTACTCATTTTCTGGTACAGGTGTGAACGTTGCAGCAGCACTTTCTCATCTCGGGCATGAAGGCTTTTTTATTTCAACTTTACCGGAAAATTCGGTTGGAGATGCTGCGGTATCGCACATTCAAAAGTTAGGCATTCGGGCACCGTTTATTTCAAGAGGCGGTAAATATGTCGGCATGTACTTTTTAGAAAATGGATTTGGAGCACGTGCAAGCCGCGTTACATATTCAAATCGATTAGAAAGTAGCTTCAATACGGCATGTGAAGACATGTACCAATTTGAAGAAATCGCAAAGGAAATTGATATCGTTCATTTTTGCGGAATTACACTTGCGATGAATGATACGGTGCGCCATCATATGAAATCTTTAGCGAAAGCAGTTAAAGAAAACGGAGGTACTGTTGTTTTTGATTGCAACTATCGTCCATCTCTTTGGGGAGAAGACGGGTATGAGCAGGCGAAACCACATTACGAAGAAATGCTAGCTCTTGCTGATATCGTTATGATGAACGAAAAAGATGCAATGTTCGTTCTTGGAATGAAAACAGAGGAGACAGAGCGAGAGGCGCAACTTGTTGATCTTATTCCAAAGGTTGCTGAAACATATCATATCGCTACAATTGCTGGTACACATCGCTCTATTAATAGCGATAATACACACTCGCTTCGCGGGTTTATATGTAAAGATGGTGCGTTCACTTTTGCAAAAACACTTACGTTTTCTGTATATGATAGAATAGGTGCTGGAGATGCTTATACGAGCGGGATTATTCATGGCGAGATAGAAGAGTTTGCACCAGAGAAAGCTGTTTCATTTGCGTCAGCAGCTGGAATGCTTGCACATACAATCGTCGGTGATACGCCAATGTCATCAGAGAAGGATATACTTCGGGCAATGACGGCATCAGTAGGTGATGTAGAAAGGTAGTGGGTGTAACGGTGAACGTAACGAGGAAAAAAGGACCATTATATTTACAAATAAAAAATATTATTCGTGATCGAATATTGCATGGTGTATATGCGATTCATACGAATATTCCTTCTGAACCGCAGTTAGAAGAAGAGTTCAAAGTGAGCAAAATTACAGTGCGTAATGCGATTAAAGAACTTGCTCAAGAAGGATATTTGGAAAAGAAAAGCGGTAAAGGAACGAAAGTGATCCGTAATACTTCTGCGACAAAGTTGTCAAAGGGTAAGAAATTTACAGAAGTGTTAGTGGAAGAAGGATATAAAGTACAAAAGAAACTGCTAAAAGCAGAAATCGTTCATAATGAAGAAGGAACAGTGCCATTTCGATTATTCGGTAAGGAAAGTTTTCGTATCGAACGTTTATATACGTTAAATGATGCACCGTACATTCATTATACGCACTATTTCTCAGCACACATGGCAAGTACAGATTTATCGGACTTTGACTTGCAATCGCTTTACGATTTAGTTGAAGACCGAGGTATACATTTAGAAAACTTCAGAGATGAATTCGCTGTTGGACTTGCGCCTAGTTTTGTTGCAGAAGCGTTAGGTGAAAAAGAGGGGACAGCGTTATTAAAACGTATGCGCTATTCTTACGATGAAGTTGGCGAAGTAATTGAATATAGCGAAGGCTACTACAACACAGAAATGCAGCATTATGTAGTGAATTATGACGTATAAAAGGAGGGTATTCGCCCTCTTTTTTTATAAAGTGTTTCATTAGATTCATCCCGCACCAATTAGGTGTTTATTGCCTGCAAATACGGGATAAAAGTAAGGGGAATGAGAGATGGATATATACTTATTAATCGTCACGTTATTTGCAATCGCGATTGTTATTTTAGGGGTATCATGGTGGAAATGGCATGCATTTATTAGTTTAACAGTTGCGAGTTTATTTTTAGCTATCATGTCTGGATTGAATTTGACGAAAATAGTGACTGCCTATGAAACTGGTGTCGGTAGTGTACTAGGACATCTAGTTGGTATTTTAGCTCTCGGAACAATTTTAGGAAAAATGATGTCTGATTCAGGGGCCGGCATGCAAGTGGCAGACTTCTTTATCCGATTTTTCGGTGTAAAGAAACTACCTTGGGCTATGTTATTTGCAGGATTTGTTATAGGGATTCCAGTGTTTTTTGAAGTGGGGATCGTCATTTTATTACCACTTGTTATTTCTATTCGAAAAACGACGAAGCAAAATATATTATTAATTGCGTTACCTGTTATTGCTGGATTATCTATTGTGCATGGGCTAGTGCCACCACATCCAGGGGCGATGACAGCAATCGGTATTTATAACGCGAACTTAGGAAAGGTACTTTTATATTCATTAATTATCGCGTTACCAACAGCCATTATCGCAGGACCGATATTTGCAAAGTGGGTATATAAAAGGGTTATACCTGAAAATGAACCAGAGCTTGTTCGAGTTACGACTGTATCAACAGATTTACCAAGTCGTAAAGTTTCATTTTTTATTATTTTATTACCAGTTGTATTGATGATTTTATCAGTAGTTGCACCATATATTTCATTACCGAAAAAGATAACTGAATTTTTCGTATTTATAGGGAGCCCAGTAATTGCTTTACTTATTTCATGTTTCGCAGCATTTTATTTACTTGGAATAAGACAAGGTATTAATAAAAAGGTGATTAAAAAATTAACGGATGAAAGTTTATTACCGGTCGGTTCCATTATTTTAATTATCGGTGCAGGCGGTGGGTTTAAACAAATATTAATTGAAAGCGGCGTTGGAACAGCGATTGCGCAAATGGCAGAGCATATATCGTTATCGCCAATTGTATTAGCTTTTATGGTAGCTGGATTAATTCGAATTGCAACAGGTTCAGCGACAGTAGCATTAACGACAGCAGCAGGAATTGTTTCACCAGTTATTCAGCACATGTCTGGTGTAAATTTAGAATTGCTCGTTATTGCAACGGGCGCGGGATCATTAATGTTTTCTCACGTAAATGATGCAGGGTTCTGGCTTGTAAAAGAGTATTTAGGTTTGACGGTGAAGGAAACGTTTAAAACGTGGACAGTACTCGAGACATTGTTATCATTTATTGCATTTGGCTTTGCACTTTTATTGAATATGTTTATTTAGGAGAGGAGATCAGATTTAAACGAATAAAACCTACAGAGGAAATGTAATTTCTCTGTAGGTTTTATTCGTTTTTTGTGCTTTCTACTACTTAATGGAACGTACATACTGATCTTCTCCATCGTCTTTGACAAAGACTCCTAGCTCATTCAAATCTTTGCGTAAATGCTTCTTTTTTTTCGAGTTTCCTTCTCGAAGAGCATTTCGTCTTTCATACAAAATAGTATTTATGCTTTTATTAAATCGCTCATCCTCTAATTTCCATAAGCTATACTCATGTTTATAAGGATCTTGTTCCACCCAGGGGAAGCCGTGCATTACGAAAGTATCTTTAATTTTGCTTGGGTTAATGTCAGATGTTTCACGTAACCATTCTCGGTCTTCTTGATCAATGATAATCACTTGACGCTTATCTACAAAAACGGCTTTTACATTTGACCTGGTGATTTGTTTCTTGTGATCGTCCTTATTCACGTGAATGCTTTCCGAAGTAATGTTCATTTTTAAAGCGTCACTATAAATAATTAAAGAAAATAAAATCCCTGCAATAGTGCCAATTAACATGAGGATAATTGGAAGCCAAAAAGGGTTAATAGAATTTAAAAGTTCTATAATTTTCGAGTCAGAAAAAAGAGGAATCTTTTTTATAATCTCTATTAATTTAGGTGAAAAATATCCAATAACGCCTAAAAGGATTGGACTTACTATAGCAAGTAATTTTTCTAAAAAACCTAATCCAATGACAGATACCTTTTTCATTTGTAGTTCATCCTTTCTTAATATATATTTTTTCAAAATCAGGGCATTTAAATAGTGAGTTTCTTCACCATTTTTATGAGCTCATCTGAGTAATTTTCTATAGATATCGATGAATTCGCCTTTAGCATTCTTTCTTCGATTGCTCCTAAAATAAATGAAGCCAATGTGTCAATTCGGAAAGAGTTAGAAAACACTCCATTTTGTTGACCAGTCTTCAAAATATCTAATAACATCGTTCTAAGAGCATCATCTTCGTCGTCGTCTTCGATTCTGTAATAAGGAACATTCTCTTCATTTCTTGCATTAAAGACAATCTCAATTAAGGCAATATTATTTTTGTAATGAGTTTCTTGATAAGCCAAATGTGCTTCAATAAAAGCCTCTAGTTTGTTTATTTCAGATTGGGCTAATAGTACTCGATTGCTAATAAATTCATGTTGTTTCTCAACTAAAAATTGTAATGTTCGATTCATAAGATAAAGCTTATCGTTAAAATGATAAGAAATAAGTCCAGTGCTAATCTTAGCTTTTTTTGCTACCTTCGTTAAGCTTAAGTTGTTATATCCAACCTCTTCTAATGTATCGATACATGCAAGAATAATTTGTTCACGTCTAGCCTCTGCAATAAAAGAATCAGTCATGCTATTCAACTCCTGATTTATATAATTTGAATGTATAATTAAAAAATTGATTGATCATTCAATTAAATATTAGTAAGAAATTATTAGTATGTCAAATGTTTTTATACCTACATCTTGATAAGGCTAATTCATTTTTTAATGAGGCTCATTTTCTGAAACAAGCCCGTTTTTAAGTAAGCCAAGCTTCCTATTCGCCCTGAAAACATACTATAAATGGAATCCCCTCATTTAGAGCAAGGTGAACTTGTTATGAATGATACTAAAGGAGGAATAGAGTAATGAGCGAAAAGTGTGAACACAGACATGATGATTGTAACCGCAGACACCATGGTTGCGGAGGCGGTTTTGCGCTTCTAATCGTATTGTTTATTTTATTAATCATCATCGGTGCTAGCTGCTTCGGCGGAGGCGGCGGTTGTGGTTATGGTGGTTACGGCGGTTATGGCGGCGGCTATGGTGGATATTGCTGCTAATTAAAAACTATTGAAAATAGCCTTGTGCATACTGCACAAGGCTATTTTATTCATACTTTAATATGCTGTGATAATTTATTAATGTACAGAGAACGGATTAAGAAGAAGAAAATGATCTCGATAATCCCGAAAAAGGTGAGTATAATTAATAACTCTTTTAGTAATGAGAAAGAAAACATGCTTTGTAAAAATTTAACCGCAAATAATGTGTGAACACCAGCAACGATATAAGGAACGAAAAATAAAATTCCTAACTGAATCGTTGCAGAGCGAAACATTTCTGATTCAGTTAAGCCTAGTTTTGTAATCGTAATGTATTTTTGTTTTTCATTCGTTAAGTCGTTATACATACGGAAGTATAAAACGCTAGCCGCACCGATAAAGAAGATAAAGCCAAGAAATGCCCAAATAAAGAATTGAGCAACTGCATTTTCTTTATTATGGAGTAACTCATCAGTAGCGGTATAAATATTAAAAGGAACGGGAGATGCATGCTTATCGTCTTTATGTGCCTCATAATATTTTTCGGTGTCATTACTAATACTTTTTAATATATTTTTTGTTGGAATAATTGCATTTTCCCAATTATCCACGAAGTAGTTATAAACTGTAATGGTTTCAATATGAGGAATCATAGTATCGATTGCATAATCTTGCATAATAACTAAATTTGCTAATGCAAATGGTGGTGCTATTCCTTTGTTAATAAATCCCTTTATATAAAACTCCTTTTTATTGGATTCAAGCGTAATTGTATTTTGTTTTACAAATGGATTTGATACAAGGTTTAATAGCTCTGGTGAATAGCCAGAAATAATGTAAACTTCTTTTGAATCAAGGGTGATTGTAGGTCTCTTTAACTGTTTAGCAATTTCGTTATAATCACTCATTTTCATAATTGCAATCTCTTCTTTTGAAGCAGTATCTTTTAAAAGCGTAAATTTATATTTTTTATATTGAAAATGAGCATTGGAAAGTTCGGATTCAATAGTATTAACGTGCTTTCGTTCAAGGGAATGATCCCCTTCTAATTTGTATGTGAAGGGAATAGGATATCGCTCTAGTATCGACGCTTTTGTATTATTATTCGCAGCAAATAGTCCGATAATAATCGTAAATGCAAGCGCAGATAGCATAGAAACGATAAAGAGTACATTAATATTACTACGGGTACGAGCAACTAAATCTGAAATCCATAACATGTTTATTTGTTTCAAATAAAACTTTCTACGCTTCTTTAAAATATAGATAAAAAGAAGAAATGTTTGTGAAAAGAAAAAATATGTTCCGATTACTACGAGTGGCAAAATAGATAATATAATAAAGAAGACAGATCCGTTTTGCACATTTTTTTCGGTTACGTAGCCTTGTGGATAACCAGCAATATAATAACATAACCCTAAACAAGTTAAAGCAAATATCGAAATGAGTATAGACGGCCTTTTTTCGGCTGTCACTTTCTTGTTCCCTTTAATAAGATGGACTGTTTTACGCGTACGAATAAACATCGGTGTAAACGTAGAAACGATTAAAAATAAAATGATAAACGTTACGGTTGTCACGATTATCGCTTCTGTTGGCCAATATAAATAGAGACCTTTCGCACTTGTTAATTTCGAAGTGACTAATAAGAAAAAGTTAGAAAATACAAGGCCACCTTGAATGCCGATAAAGATAGACAATATCCCGATGATCATGTTTTCAGTAAATAAAAGTCTTTTTAATTGTCTCTGTGAGATACCGAGAATCGTGAGTATCCCGAATTGCTGCTTCCGTACATTTAAAAATGTTCCAATTGAATATAAGAGAAAGAAGAACGAGAACATAACGATAACAAGCTGTGCTGTACTTGCTAAGTTCATTAGAGGATCACGTTCTTGAAAGCTTTGTACATTTTGTAAGCGCGGGTGATACGCGTATACAGTAAATGAAAAGAAAACCATGATAGAAAAAGCACTACTTACAAAATAAGCGAAATATGCTTTAGAATTACGTGAGACATTTTTAAATGCAAATTGCCAAAATGTCATCCACGTCTTCCTCCTAATAATGCTAAAACATCTAATATTTCTTGATAAAACTTCTCGCGATATAGCCCGCGGTGTAGTTCGTTGTAAAGCTCGCCATCTTTAATGAAAATGACACGGTTACAATAACTTGCTGCAAATGGATCGTGCGTAACCATTAAAATTGTTGCATCTTCTTCTTTATTTAACTTCGTAAATAACTCCATTACATCGATTGCAGCTTTCGAATCTAAGTTTCCTGTTGGTTCATCGGCAAGTAGAAGTGACGGATGATGAATAACAGCACGTGCTACTGCGGTACGCTGCGCTTGTCCGCCAGAAACTTCAAAAATACGCTTGTCTAAAATATGATCAATGCCAAGCTTTTTTGAAATGTTATCAAGCTTTTCGTCCATTTCTTTTAATGGAACATTATCTAATGTTAAAGGTAGTACGATATTTTCACCGATCGTTAGTGTATCTAGTAGGTTAAAGTTTTGGAAAACAAATCCTAACTCTTGTCGGCGGAAAATAGCTAACTTCTCTCTACGAAATGTGTGCGGCTTTTTTCCGTTAATAACGACATCACCAGAAGTGGGTGAATCAATTGTAGAGATAACGTTTAAAAATGTAGATTTACCACTACCAGATGGTCCCATGATAGCGACAAATTCACCTTTATCTACATGTAAATTTATATTTTTTAAAGCAGTATGAGGGACTTTTCCTTCATACACTTTTGATACGTTTTTTATGTGTAAAACTTCTTCCATAGTAATCACCTTTCTATTCGTTAAAACTTAATATGTTGTGATAATTTTTGCATATAGAAGGAACGAATTAAAAGGAAAAATATCACTTCAACTGTTCCAAAAATCATCAGTACGACTGTAATCTCAGCGAAGAACGAGAGATGTAAAACTTCTTGTAGCATCTTTGTCGCAAACATCGTATGGATCGATGCCATAATGTATGGAACAAAGAACAGAATCGCAAGTTGAATTGTAGCAGATCGTTTCATCTCGGCTTCTGTTAAACCGATTTTTGTAATCGTCACATACTTTTCTTGCTCACTTG
Organism: Bacillus cereus group sp. N6; assembly: GCF_016483705.1. Classification (NCBI taxonomy): domain Bacteria; kingdom Bacillati; phylum Bacillota; class Bacilli; order Caryophanales; family Bacillaceae; genus Bacillus; species Bacillus cereus group sp. N6. The sequence goes on along the minus strand of NZ_JAEHBI010000030.1, from coordinate 26,856 downwards.
TTAAATCTGTATACATCCGGAAGTAAAGAACACTGCCAGCACCGATAAAGAAAATAACACCTAAGAAAGTACCAATTAAGAAGAAGGAAGCGACATTGAGTTTAGTTGTGTATAGAGAATCACTTGCTTCACTTGCATGGAAAGGTGGGTGCTCTGCTTGAATTTTTATTTCGTCGTTATCAATCTTTTCTACAAATGCCGAACCGATGTTATTAGCTTTTTCCCAATCGTTAACTTTAAAGCTATATACACTCATCTGTTTTGAAGCTGATGATAATGCCTCTACATTTTCATCAGATAATACGAGTAATTGTGATATTAACCTATTTGGGAATGGGTTATAACTTTTATATTCTTTTATGTGTAACTGCAAAGAATTTTGATTTAAAGTAAGAGCATTTCTCGTTTTTTGATCATGAAGTGTTTCAAAAACTTGATTATCTAAATCTTTAATAAGGATATAAGATTCATTATTCTTCACGTGGAGATTTTCCCAGTTTAATGCTTTAGCAAGTATATTATAGTCACTTTGTTTAATTGCATAATAGAGCTGCGGTGTTTCTTCCGCCGAAGATACTTCATATATATCCGTTTTAAATTGTTTATAAGTAAATTGTTCTTCATTGAACTTTTGTTTTAACCAATTTAAATGTTCATCCGCTAACGTGTTTTCAGTATGTGATAAATATGTAAAAGGAAAAGGATTTTCTCTTACTGCATCAAACTTTGTAAATTTCCCAAAACCGTATAAGAACGTAATCATAGTGAAAGCGAGTGTTGATAGCATCGCTACAATAAAGAGCATGTTAATATTTGTCCGAATGCGAGCTGCTAAATCAGAAATCCAAAGCATATTAATACGTTTCATATAAAATTTTCTTCTCGTTTTTAATATACGAATGAGTAAAAAACTAATTTGTGAAAAGAAAAAATATGTTCCAGCCGCAACGAGTGAAGGAATGACAAATATACTGGTGACGGCGTACAAAATTCCAATTACGTCGCCAAGCGATATGAAATATAGCGGATTTGCTGCTAGTACGTATCCAGATATTAAACATGTCGCACCAAATAGAGAGATGAGCACGGATGCTTTTCTTTCTTTTTGCTTTGTTCCTTCTTTTAAAAGACGTACAGCCTTTCTCGTCCGAATGAGCATCGGCGTAAAAGATGAAACGAGAATGAAGAGTCCAAGAAAGATGATCATAGTTAAAATAATAGCACTCGTTGGCCAATATAAATATAAACCAGGTACATGTGTAATTTTGGCGGTAACTAGTAGAAAGAACTGTGAAAAGACAAGTCCAAGTTGAATGCCGAAAAATATGGAAAGAACACCAATTAACATGTTTTCTAGAAATACAAGTCTTTTTAATTGTTTTTGAGATATACCAAGTACTGTTAAAATCCCAAATTGTTTTTTTCGTACTTTTAAGAAAGTACCGATTGAATATAGTAAAAAGAAAAAAGAAAAGAATACAATGACAACTTCTGAAATTGTCATTAATATGTTCAGAGCAGCATTCACGCCTGTCATATGCAATTTAGGATGAAATAAATAAACCGCAAACGAGAAAAAAATTGCAATGGAAAACGCACTACTTACAAAATAGGCGAAATAAGCTCTGGCGTTCCGGGTTACGTTTTTGAATGCAAACTGCCAAAATGTCATTCACCTGAACCTCCTAATAAAGTGAAGATAAAAAGAGTATGAAAGATACTCCTTTCATCACGTTTGTCTTAAATAATTTGTCCATTCGTATATTGTGATAATTTTTGCATGTAAAGTGAACGAATGAATAAGAAAAATACAATTTCAACGACTCCAAAAATAATAAGAACGGCTGCAACTTCTTTGAACAAAGATAGATCAATTACATCTTGTAGCATTTTCGTTGCAAACATTGTATGAATGGATGCCATAATGTAAGGAACGAAAAATAAAATACTAAGCTGAATGGTTGCAGATCGTTTCATCTCTTTATCTGTCACACCGATCTTAGAGATTGTTATATACTTCTCTTGTTCATTCGTCAAATCTGTATACATTCTAAAGTAAAGAACGCTACCAGCTCCAATGAAGAAAATAACTCCTAAAAATGTTCCGATTAGGAAGAATGCGGCACTACCAGACGTTATTTTATATAACGTTCCTGCTGATTCAAAGGATCGAATAAGAGGCCCTTCATACTGGGAATTATTTCGATCTTTTTGCACCTTTTCTATAAAATCATCCGCAATTTTATATGTCTGTTCCCAGTTTTGAATTTTGTAATTGTATGCTGATATATGTTTTACCGTGTTGGGTAAGTTATTTACGAGAATATCAGGTAAAACTATCGTTTGATATGAAAAGCCAGATGGAATTGCATTAACATGCTCATAGCCTTTTACTTTTAATTTCGTATTTGTACTAGAGAGTGTAATGTAATCTCTTTTGTAGCTTTGCTCAAATTCATTAAATATAGTGATATAAGAGGTCCCCGTTAACACGTATGCTTCGTTATCATCCATAAATAGTTGTTTCATTCGTAAAGAAGCAGCAAGTTTGTTATAGTCACTTTGCTTAATTGCGTATACGTCATTATAAATAGCTACATCTTTATCTTCTCTTAGTGGTGTTTCATATATATCAGTTTTGATTTTCTCATAAGGAAAATGCTCTTTTTGTAACTGTTGTTCAAGCCAATTTAAATGCTCAGTAACAAAAGGATTTGCATCATAAGAAAAATAAGAAATTGGGAAAGGAGAAATTCTATTAACCTCTAGTTTAATAAACTTCCCAGATCCATATAGGAACGTAATCATTGTGAAAGCAATTGTAGAGAGCATCGCTACAATAAAAAGCATATTAATATTCGTTCGAATACGGTTTGCTAAATCAGAAATCCAAAGCATATTCACCCGCTTCATATAAAACTTTCTTCTTTTCTTTAAAATATAAATGAGTAAGAAACTAATTTGTGAAAAGAAAAAATATGTCCCGATTGTAACAAGCATTGGGATAACGAAAATACTCGAAACCATATATATAACACCTATTTGCGGGCTTACTGATACGAAATATTTAGGATTTCCAGCTAAAGCATAACCACCTAATAAACAAATCGCACCAAATAAAGAAATAAGTATGGATGGTTTTTTTTCTTTTTGTTTTCCGCCATTTGTTTTTAAAAGTTGTACCGTTTGTTTTGTACGGATAAGCATTGGTGTGAATGTAGATACAATGATAAAAAGACTAAGGAAAACGATAGTCGTTAAAATAAACGCGTTAATAGGCAAGTATAAATATATGCCTGGTACATGCGTAATTTTTGCTGTCACTAATAAGAAAAATTGTGAAAATACAAGTCCAAACTGCATACCGAAAAAGATAGATAAAATACCGATTAACATATTTTCCATAAAAACAAGACGATGTAATTGCTTTCTCGATATTCCTAAAACGGTCAAAACTCCAAATTGTTTTTTTCGAACTTTTAAAAACGTACCAATGGAATATAGTAAAAAGAAGAAAGAGAAAAATACAATTACAACTTCTGAAAATATCATTAATCCTGAAATTTCAGCGGTCATGCTAACGTTTTGTAATTTCGGATGGAATAAGTAAACAGCAAACGAAAAGAAAACAGCAATGGAAAAGGAACTACTTACAAAGTAAGCAAAATAAGCTCTCGAGTTGCGCGTTACATTTTTAAATGCAAATTGCCAAAATGTCATAATATGTACCTCTCGCTAGAAGGCAAATATGTAGTTTTATTGCAAAAAATGTATGAGAGTAAGTTCTCATACATTTTGCTAGCATATGTTCCGATCATGCTTCGGTCACCTTCTCCGTAGTTTCTGCTTGATTATTTGCAGCGTTGTGGAAGATGATTTTAATCGTCGTTCCTTTACCAACTTCAGAATCTAGTTTGACAGAGTGACCTAAATAATCACAAATTTTACTTACAATATAAAGTCCCATACCAGTAGATTCTCCGAATGCACGACCATTTTTCCCAGTGTAAAACGGTTCAAATACTCTTCGAATATCTTCTTGCGGAATACCAACACCTTCATCGCGAACTTCTAAAATAATATCTTTTCCGTTTCGGTAAGCAGATAGGAATACTTTCTTTCCGCGCTCACCAGAGTAACGAACTGCATTTGTCATTAACTGATAAATGATGAACTTTAGCCATTTCGCATCAGAAGCAACTTTTAAATCGGAATGAACTTCTAAAACAGGGAAGACCCCGTTTCGAATGAATAGTTCTTTTAATCCGTTAATATTTTTTGTTACCGCATCTTTTAATGAAATCGTCTCAACATGGAAATCTTCATGGAAGTTATTTAACCTTGCCATATATAAAGCCATATCGAGCCCTTGATTTAATCGTTCTAATTCTTTTTTGAATTTCGGAATCAAATGTTCATCTTCCATTTCGAGCACCATAAGCTGCATAACAGAAACAGGTGTCTTCATTTGATGCACCCAGTGGTTAATGAATAATTGATGTTCTTGTTGTTTTACTTCATACGATTGTAGTTCTTTTTGGAATAGACGATACTGCGTGCGCACGAGTTCATTTACACCGTGAGGCATCGGAGCAGTTGCTCTTTCAATAAACGCATCTTCCATTTTCTCTGGTTGCTCACTTAATCTATGGTACATTCTACGATTGCGGACGTAACGATAAGCGAGGAAACAAATGAATAAATATAAACTTAAAACGACGAAGTAAAATTTATTATTTTGAAATCCATCTACTGCATCATAAAGAACGAAAATGATGCCGAAGTTTAATACATATAGTAGAAAAAATGCAAAATGATCCCGTAAAAATAGCTTCATGCTTATTCACTCCAAGTTGCGTTAAAACGATACCCAAGTCCACGTACTGTTTCAATAGCATTTTCAATACCAAGCTCATTGAACTTTTTACGAAGACGCGTAATGTTTACGTTTAATGTATTTTCCTCAACGAAGCTTTCGTCATCCCATAGGGCAGCTAGTAAATCTTCACGGCTCGCTGTGCGAGGGAATTTAGATAATAACATTTCTGCTAAAATTGCCTCTTTCTTCGTTAAAAGAACTTGCTCAGCACCGAAATGAATTTCTGGGCGTTCTGGGAATAATTTTAGTCCTTCTACTTCAACGATACGTTCAGAAATGTTTGGTGCATAATCACCGTAAATACGGCGTAATTGACCTTTAATTTTCGCCATTACAACGTCATAGTGGAACGGTTTTGTAATATAATCATCTGCACCGCTTTCAATCGCCATAATTTGTTCCATCTCACCAGCACGAGCTGAAATGAAAATAATAGGACAAGTAGATTCATGACGAATTTGACGGCACCAGTAGAATCCATCGAATTTCGGTAAGTTTACATCAAGTAAAACAAGGTGTGGTTTCACTGCGTTAAACGATTCCATAATATCATCGAAGTTCTCCGCAACAACAGCTTCATAGCCGTATTTTTGAATGTGAGATTGTAGTAATGATGAAATATTTGGATCGTCTTCAACGATTAAAATTTTATACATATGTATACTCCTCCTAAAAAAACAATTGTAGCTATAGTGTATCATGTGTTTCAAGTCTTTTCATTATGTTGAAAGATAAGCTAGTAAACAGTATAGGTTAAAAGTGAGAAAAGTAAAAAGGGCTTATGTATAATTGACAATTAATTGGAAGTTATTTAATATTTAGATAAATATCTAAATGTCTAATTAGTGAAAGGAAGAAAGACATTGAATCAAGCATTCAAAGCATTAGCAGATCCAACAAGGCGAAAAATTTTGGACTTATTGAAAGAAGATGATTTAACTGCTGGTGAGATTGCTGAACATTTCAATATGACGAAGCCAAGTATTTCACACCACTTAAACGCACTTAAAAATGCTGAACTTATTCAAGATGAAAAAAAAGGGCAATTCGTTATGTACTCTTTAAATACAACTGTATTTCAAGATTTATTGACTTGGGTGTTTACATTTACGAATAAGGGGGAAGAGGGGAAATGAGGAAGCATATATTTCCGTTATTATTAATTGCTTTAACGATTATTGCATGGTGTGCCGCGTGGCCGCATTTACCGGAGGAGGTTCCGAGTCATTGGAATCTTGCTGGTGAGGTAGATGGACATATGTCAAAAATGGGCATGATGATTTTGGATGTTGCAGTTATGGTTTTTATATATGTGTTATTGACTTTATTGCCTAAGATAGATCCGAAGCATGGGAATTATAAGAAATTTTCTAAAGGATATAATGTAATGAATTATAGCGTATTAGTCCTATTATTTTTAGTAAGTATCATTGGAATTGGTGCTGGATTAGGTTATGACATTCCCATGAATAGTACACCGCATATTCTTGTTGGTCTTTTATTTATAGTCATCGGCAACTATTTACCACAATGTAAACCAAACTACTTTGTAGGTATAAAAACACCGTGGACATTAAGTAACGAGGAAGTGTGGAGGAAGACACACCGTTTTAGTGGAAAGGTGTTTGTTGTATTAGGAATTATTATGATGTTAAGTATTTTTGCCCCAGTAGTATGGAAAGCTTTCTTAATAATTGGGATTATTATCGGTGCAGTAGGACTAACGATGGGATATTCTTATGTTGCTTATAAAAAAGAACTAAAAATGTAAATAAAAGCTGCTTTTCCTTCTAAGGAAGAGCAGCTTTATTTCTTATTTCTTCAAAATCGGTATCCAAATTTCACTTTTAAAGTTTGGAGAAGATACATCTTTCTGTTCATTCCACAATATTTCCGGTCCTACCGCTAATTCATAGTTGGAAGAAGGAAACCATTCGGAATAAATGCGTCCCCATACATTTTGTAATGTTTCAGGAAATGGACCGACAGCTTCAAAGATAGCCCACGTTGAGGCTGTGACTTCAAGTTGCGCGAATTGCGCTGGACAATCCTTCGTTGTGGCTACTCCAATGTAGTGATCAAGTTCTCCCTTTTCCTCCATCCTTCCTTCAGAAAAGTTAGTAGAAGCACTAATAATTCCATTCGGTTCCATGTTTGAAAGGGACTTTAACGTTTGAATGGACTCTGGATTTAAACTCTTCCACATAGAAGCAATTTCTTCATTTACACCATTAAACACAATCGGTACTCGTTTCGTAATACCAATAATTCGAAATGGTTCTTTTTCTTTAATTCGATAATTCATTTCATTTCCTCCTTGAATCGATAACTGGAAGGTCATTGGTGAATAAGCTTTCAAAGAACGAATTGTACTTCGAGCTTCTGAAGGCGTTATACCGTGCAAGTTTTGAAAGGCACGTGTAAAGGAATCGGGTGAGTTGTATCCATATTTGATAGCGACATCAATGACTTTTGCATTGCTATCTTTTAGTTCAAAAGCAGCAAGAGTAAGACGTCTACAGCGAATATATTCTGACAGTGATATGCCGGCTAGGAAAGAAAACATTCTTTTAAAATGATATTCGGAGCAGAAAGCTATTTTTGCGACTTCTTTAAAATCAATTTCGTTTGTTAAGTTGTTTTCAATATATTGCATTGCCGCATTCATGTTTTTAAGTGAATCCATACGATGACCTCCTTGTTAAATAGAATAGCAGGAACAAAATAGCTCCATCCGACATTTCATGCACAACTTTGTAGGGGACATTTTTAACCTTACAAAATTGTAATGTTCCTGTAAGGAGAATGAATGGATGGCATGATATCCCAATGTTATAGTAACAAAGTACTTTTGTTCAGTAGGTTAAATTTTGATTTCTCTACTTACCGGCCTTACATAACTGTCATGTTTGTGTAAGAAACATCGATAGTGGTAAGAGTAGAGAGTGTATATAGTTGAAAATAGAGAATAGAAGAAATGAGGGATGTCGAGATGAAAACAGTGTTAGAAGCAAAAAATATTGAAAAAGTGTATGACACGGGTGGTAATAAATTTGCAGCGTTAAAAGGTATTAACTTACAAGTAAAAGAAGGTGAGTTCGTTGGAATTATGGGACCTTCTGGTTCGGGTAAGACGACTTTGCTAAACGTTCTTTCTACAATTGATAATGCGACGAACGGTGAAATTTTAATTGATGGAAAAGATATCGTGAAGATGAACGATGATAAATTAGCGTTATTCCGCCGCGATCATTTAGGGTTCATTTTCCAAGATTATAATTTATTAGATACGTTAACGGTAAAAGAGAACATTGCGTTACCTCTTGCGTTATCAAAGGTGAAAGCAAGTGAGATTGATCGCCGCGTTCTTGAAATCTCAAAGAAATTCGGTATTGATCATATTTTAAGTCAGTTCCCATATCAAGTGTCGGGCGGACAGAAGCAGCGCTGCGCAGCATCGCGTGCGATCGTTACAAGTCCTAGTATGATTTTCGGGGACGAGCCGACTGGAGCGCTTGATTCTAAATCAGCGACAGATTTACTTGAAAGTATGAAGTCGTTAAATGAATATGATAATTCTACAATTTTAATGGTAACGCACGATGCGTTTGCGGCGAGTTACTGTAAACGAGTTATTTTCATTAAAGATGGTGAGTTATATAAAGAATTGCACCGCGGTGAATCAACACGTAAACAGTTCTTCCAAAAAGTCGTTGACGTAATGTCTTCTATTTCTGGAGGTATGGCTGATGACCTTATCTAGCATTGCCCTCCGCAACATACAGCGGAATTTTAAAGACTACTTTGTATATTTTGCATCTATGATCTTTAGTATCGTCATTTATTTTACATTTAAGGCGTTGCAGTATAATTCACAAATGGAAAAAGCTGCGGAAGCTTCTAAAAAAATTAGCGGTGCATTTCAAGTTTCAAGTGTCATGCTAATTATTTTCGTAGCGGTGTTCATTATATATTCGAACGGTTTCTTTACACGAAAACGTAAAAAAGAAGTTGGGCTATATTCCTTATTAGGAATTCGTAAAAGACAAATTGGTAAAATGCTGTTTTATGAAAATATGTTAATGGGATTAATGTCTTTAATTATCGGAATTGCGATCGGTAGCGTTCTTTCAAAACTATTCCTTGAACTACTAATAAGTATGATGGGAATAAACTTAAACGTTCATTTTGAAATACCGATGGCCGCAGTTATTGATACAGCACTTATTTTCTTTGTGATTATTTTGTATACATCACTTCAAGGATATCGTTTAATTTATCGCTTTAAGCTAATTGAACTTTTCCGAGCGGAACGCGAAGGAGAAGCAATGCCAAAAGGATCCGTAGTGATGGCGTTAATTTCAGTTTTCTTAATCGGTTCAGGTTATTTCTTAGCGTTAATGTACATGAAAGCAGTTATGTATGCAGACTTTATGGTCGTTGCATTATACATTTTACTAGCGACAGTAGCAGGAACTTATTTATTGTTTATGTTCTTCACAGTATTTGTATTGAAGCGAGCAAGAAATAATAAGTCAGCATTTTATAACGGTATGAATATGGTAACGACATCGCAACTACTATATCGCATTAAAGGAAACTCGAAATCACTAGCAACAATTGCTATTTTAAGTGCAGTGACATTAACAGCGGTTGGTACGTCAGTTACGATGTATTACAACACATTTACGCAATCAAAAGTTGCAGCACCGTATAGTTATTCTTATGAGAAAAAAGATGAAGCACTAGATAAAAAGGTAAAAGAAATACTTGCTGGAGAGAAGAGCAATCATCCAGTGACATATGAGTCAGAAGTTGAAATGATTCCTGTGAAGGGAACATTTAAAGGTGAAAGAGCAGATCAAGTGCTGAACACACACTATAATGTTACGAAGCAGTACCAGCTTATTTCTCAATCAAGCTTTAATACAATTGCGAAACGTTTAGATGTAGAACCTGTAAATTTAAGTGCGAATGAAGCTTTTGTATATGATAGCCTCTATATTGAAAAACTCGATTTTGGTCCTCTTTATACAGGAAATAAAGCTGTATTTCCTGTTGGGAATGAATCGAAAGAGCTAAACATTAAAGGTGTAAATAGTAGAAGTCTTACAAACTTAAATGAACTATTTGTAATCGTTCCAGATCAAACATATGAGCAGGCGAAACAAGTATATGAAACACGCGCTGTAAAAAATATTGATGTAAAAGGTGAGCGAAATAGTAAAGAGTTAACAGCGAAATTAGCAAACGTTATGCCAGCAGGCGAATCGGAAGTTTTAAAACCATTTAACGATTTCTATACAGGATTCCAAATGGGAATTGAAACGACAGGTTTAATGATGTTCATTGGGCTATTCTTAGGATTAGTTTTCCTATTAGCGACAGGCTCAATCATTTACTTTAAGCAGCTTACAGAAGCAAGTGCTGACCATGATCGTTACGTTGTTCTTCATAAAATTGGTGTAACGAAGCAAGAGATGAAGAGAGCTATCGCAAAACAAGTGAGCTTTATCTTTGCTATTCCGTTAATTATTGGTATTTTACACAGTTTATTTGCACTAAAAGGTTTATCAAATATATTACCATTCGAAATTATGATCCCGCTCCTAATTAGTATTGGAGTATATGGCATCATTTATATCGGATATTACTTCCTAACAGTTCGTTCTTATTATAAGATTGTGAGTGCGAAATAATAAGTGAAGCTGCGAGAAAATAAGAAAGCCATTTACCTAATTTTTTATGAGGTGAATGGCTTTTTTTACGTTCTAATTATAATGAGGAGATAATTAACGCGCATCGATTATGTCGATGAAACTAAAAGTATGCTTTCGGTCAAAGGCATCTATGCAAAGTAAAGAACGCTTCAAAGGATTTAATTCCATTACAGTCATATAACTTGTAGGGAAATAACCATCTTTATAATAAGTGATCAATATTTCTTTTTCTGAAATGTAAGAGCGTAATAAAGTATCTTCAATTTTGTCTCTATCATCATAGGGTGATACTATTTGCGATTCTTTCATATCAGTCGATTTTGATATATTTGTACTACTCATGCTTTCTATTCTCCTAACAATATATTTTCTATATGGGAAGGCTAATTACTATGGAAGTACCTTGTGTGATAGAACGAAGTAAGTATGGATGATTGGGAGCAGGATTGGCTTCGTACTAAAAAATTATCAAATTCATTCACTTATTTATAGTAATTATTTGTCATTCTTGTACTTTTTTGAATGGGATTCAAACTTTATTAAGGGGAATAAATCGATGTGATGAAGGTGAGCTAGTATGACAACTATCTCACCTTCTATATTAAGTAAGCATTTTTATATAACGGTATGATTTTCACGATATTGTCTAGGCGTCATACCCGCAATTTTTTTGAAGACTCTTGTGAAATAACTTTGATCATTAAAATTAAGCCAGGCACAAATATCTGATAATGGATAAGTCGTTAATGTTAATAATTTTTTAGCTTCTTCTACTCGTTCTCTCTGGATGTATTCAATTAAAGGAATTCCCACTTCTTTTTTAAATAGTTTTGATAAATAAGTAGGGGAAATATGTAAAAGGTTAGCAAGATCATTCAAAGATATTTCATCGTAAATATGCTTGTTAATATAATTGAGGCACGTAGTAATGGAATTAGAATATGCTTGATTATGATATTCTTTTACACGTTCTGCAAAAGTACATAATGCATCTTCAATTAACCTATTTACGGAATACATGTTATCTAGTTTCTCAATCGTTTGTATATATAAAGTACCGAGTGAAAAAGCAATATGCGATGGAAGATTACCGTCTATCGCATATCGAATAGCTAGCGTAATGGCGATAATGCCATTATTTTTTTGGTTTCTAAGCTGATCTCCTTTAGACCAAATTGTCGCATCTTCTTGGGGGAATGAATACGCATATTGTATGACCTTTTCTGTATTGCCTTCTTTAATGGCTGAAAAAAATTTGCGTTCCAATGATATGTCATAATTTTGCGGATCATGCCGGCGACGTTTTGAAATGTATAAATCAGGATTTACGATTTTATAAGAAACATCTTCGAGTAATTTATTCTCTTTCCAGACAATATCTCTATCTAATTTTTCATTAAAAATGACGTAATGTAACCAAATACTTATATCAATTAACGTGCTTTTTTTAATCTCGGGTAGAAATTGATAGTAATCTACTCCTTGTTGCATTTTATTATTACAGTTGAAATACTTCATCAGTTTAATCGCCATTTCATCTGATACTTTTGGATAGGTAGTCGGGCCGATTATAATTGTACCTTTTATATGTTCATGATTTGTTATATGGATGCTAATGAAATTTTCAAGATACTTATTTCCTTTGAAAATTGGAAAATTGCAAGGTACGTTTTCTTGATAAATTTCATTAAGATGTTCTTCTTTAGAAGAATAAAATGGACTACCAATTGTATGAGAAGTAGATTCATATACAATTTTTTTATCAGTAGATAGAAATTGAACAGGAACATGGAATGTTCTATGTACAAGGTCACATAAGTGCTGTAGGTCGATGGAATTATTCATTATCTTCTCCTTTTAAATAGTTTTGGAATACCACATATTCAGACTCAAATCTATATTTCTTATTATTTGCCTTTGTTTGCTTATATGAAAATAATTACATATATTGGATAATGATGAAAGTTGATTTACAAATTAATTTCCGCAGATAGTGCATGAAAATAAACGTAGTGATGGTACCTTCCATAAAAGTTCTTTTTATATCTATTATACCAAATTAATGAATATAAAAGAGGTAATTATATATGGAATAAGAAATGTTTCATTCTTCATAAAATCTTAAGAAATCTCCTTAATTTTTGTTAAGAAACGATAGTTATACTTAGAAACAAGTTGAAAACTATCGAACGAATGGGGAGAGGGTTACATGCAACTCATAACATTCTTGCATGAATTTATAAAACATCCGAAACATACTGGTGCGATTGCGCCAAGTTCAAAAATATTAGCAAGGAAAATGGTAGATGTAATTGATTTTAATAGAGCGAAATACATCGTAGAGCTAGGGCCTGGTACAGGGGTTTTCACGAAAGAAGTTATGAAGAGAAAGAAGAAGGAAACGATATTTCTTCTTATTGAAATTAATGAAGTGTTTTGCAAAGAATTACAGAGAAAGTTTAAAAATGAGCAGAACGTCATTGTTGTACACGGCTCAGCTGAAAATATAAAGAAGTATATGGAAGAGTTCAATATAGAATGCGTTGATTACGTCTTATCGGGATTACCTTTTGCTTCTTTACCAGAAGAAGTTTCAAAGCGCATTTTAAACAATGTAATGGAGGCGATACATGAGAATGGTGAATTTATTACATTTCAATATTCACTTGTGAAAAAAGGATTTATACAGCATTTCTTTCCTGAAATTACGCTCGAAAAAGTGTGGCTCAATTTCCCACCAGCGTACATCTTTAGCTGTAAAAAAGAGCTAAGGAGAGCGTATGCATAATGGAATTACATGAATTATTATCTTATATTGAACAGTACGGTTATTGGGCACTATTTTTCTGTTTATGGTTAGGTATTATCGGTATGCCAATTCCAGACGAAATGATCGTAATGAGTGGTGGTTTTGTCTCTTCATTAGGGATATTAAATGTCATTCCAGCATTTTTATTAACATATTTAGGCGTTGTATCTGGACTATCTTTAGGTTATATATTAGGAAAAATATTTGGTACGAAAGTACTTGATAAGCTAATGAAAAAGAAAAAGGCGAAATATCTTTTGAAATCTCAACAAATGGTAGAGAAGTATGGCCATTATGCGTTAGTCACAAGTTACTTCATACCAGTTGTAAGACATATCGTACCGTATTTAGTTGGAATGAATAACATGTCATTTAAGGTGTATGCTTTGTATTCTTATACGACAGGATTTGTTTGGACACTCGTTTACTTTGTACTCGGTTCTTTATTTGGACAACATATTGAAAGTATTGTAGCAATCGCGATAGAGTATGGCGTGTATTTTGGCGGGATTGTTTTTGTTGTTGTGAGTGGTGCTTATTTGTATAAGCAAAGAAGAAGTACGGTGATGAGTAAGTAAATAAATAGAATGAGGGCTTACGCTTATTGAGAGTAGTATAAAAGGGAGAGTTATTTTGTAGAATAACTCTCCCTTTTAATGTAATAGCTTTTCATTATTTACATTAGGTGTTGTTTGAAATACAGTTATATAAATTGTTAATATGATTGTATTGATTAGATTAGCTAGTATAGTCATAAAATCACTTGATGGAGTGATAAGAACAAAGATTGAAAATATGGCAGAAGCAAGTGGAATAAACTTTTGTAGTGTAGTTAACTTTCCGTCTTTATGAAGCTTCGAAGATTGAAAGAAGCAAAGTAAGAAAATAAAGGACGTAAATAATAATCCTAGATAGCCCCATCCATCTTCAATATACCAAGGTAAAAAGCTCATTCTTGATGTGAAAATAAATAAATTGAATACTAACGTGCTAATGATTAGCGTATTTAAAATCGTGATATTTGTTTGTTTTTCCATTTGAATTATACTCCGAAATTTATTTTATCCCGTATTAAAGGGCAGTAAAATCCCCACTGATTAAAGTTTTACTTTATTGAGATGTTTTTGCCATTTCCATAAATCGCTGTTCAATTTCATCGAAATCGAATGAATGGCATATTCTGCGGTCTTCTTTATCTAAAATTCGATAATGTTGAGATAAAATATTTTGTTGTATTTGATAACCGTTTAATTCTTTTATTTGTCGCCACCACACTTTTCCGCCTAACGTCTTCGGGAAGTTCGTATTGTAATGTGTAAAGGCGATTGTTTTTATAATTTCATTCACATCATCTCCAAATGTCATTTGGACTGTATCGCTCTGTTCGAAGAGTGTTACGACACAAACTGCACCTGACCATGTTAGCGTGCGTCTTCCTTTTTCGATTTCGACTAATGTTTTCTTTGATAAACCAATAATTTCTGACATTTTATCTTGTGATAAATCATTTTCAACACGGATGAGTTTTAATTTTGAATTAACGAGTTCAATAAATTTTTGTTTATCCATAATGCAGCTCCTTTTTCTTATAGTGTAAAATTACACTAAAGGTGTAATTTTGTCAATTGGAGTGTAAAAAGTTATTTTTTGTCTATTTCAATCTTTTTAATTAATATTTCACTTTTAGTTTAAGAAAATGTTAAGAAATCGAACGAGTTTCTATTAAGAAATAAGCTCTATACTTAGAAAAACCTTAAAGAAAACATAATGAAAGGCGGAATATAGATGAAAAGATTTATTTTTGGATCACTACTTGTTATCGTCGCAGGAGCGGCATATTTATTAAATGGGAGCGCTGGGTTTGATAGAATGAATCCATTTCTTGATATAGAGCACCATTATGCAATAATTGATAACGATGGTAAAGAATTAGATGGAAATAAAGGTCGTGAATATAAAGTGAAAGCTTATGATGAAAATGGTAAGAAAAAGACGTTACAATTGACGGAGTAGATGAATTACCAAAAGATTCATACTGGCATGTGCTTACGAGAGGTAAGTTTTTATATGATAAAGTGCAAGTAACACTAGATAAAATTCCTGATGGAGCGAAGGTGAAGTTAGGATTATAAGTATAAAACCGATTCTCAATGAGAGAATCGGTTTTATTATTGTATGGTAAAATTTAGTTGATGGAGGCGAGAGTGATGCTACTTATTGTTAGTCTTATTTTAATTGGATTTATGTGTAGTATGAGAATAGTATCATTACATATGATAGAACGAGAAAAGATAGAAGAGCGATATGTATATTGCCCAAAATGTAATGCGAAAATTAGGAGAGGCAATTCTGCTCCTTTTTGTTCGAAATGTAATTTAATATTTTAACTATAGGAAATCCAAAATCATTTTGTATGGTTTTGGATTTTTTACACGAAAGCGTAAGAAAGAAATAGGTCTTTACTCTTTACTAGGTATTGGAAAAAAAGAAATAGGCAAAATGCTGTTTTATGAAAATACGTTAATGGTTTTACTATCGATTAGTAATCGGCATTGTAATTGGTAGTTTACTTTCAAAATCATTCCTTCAGTTATTAGTAAGCATGATGGAATTAGGCGTAAACGTTCATTTTGAAGTACCGATTGGAGCGGTTATTGATACAGCATGTATTTTTTTGTTTCATTTTTCTTTATACATCTTTTAAAGGATATAGCGTTATTTATATTAGTTATTATTTCTTAACGGTTCATTCTTATTTTCGGATTGTGAGTAAATGAAAATAGTGATAAAGTCTTTCGTTTTTTATTAGCTAAAATGAGGTGTGCATAACTAAGGTTTGATAAGGGGAATTTGAAACAGAAAAGAGATGGGAAAACCATCTCTTTTCTGTTTCAATGTTTTACGCTATTATCTATTTTCTTTCTATTCACATATAGGAAATGCATCTTGTAGATAAGGAGAAAGATAATCCTTTATTCTAATATTTAAAGTGGAGAAAAGCAGAAGTTAGAGCTTTTGTAATAAACGCTCGCTACTATTCATATCATTTTTGCATAATGGACATTTTGGTTCTTCTTCTAATGAAAAATTTTTACGCATCCATCCACGGCAGTCTTTTGCCGTGCATTCCCATATAGCTATCGCTTCGGGATCTTCTACAGGCTTATCATTTTTTCTCCAATACATGTGATCGCTCCTCTAAAGTGAAAAGTTTTTTTGAAAAAATAAAAAGGTTGTTAACATTTTTTGTTAACAACCTTTTACTTATTAATTATACTGTATTTTTCGCAAAAATGCGAAGTTTAGTAATTATTAAAGTATAATAAAGTATTGATTACACAACCGCAGGATTATAAATCATCGTAAAGTGTCCTTGTAATAGTTCAATATGACAAGGTGTATGAAGCGAGCTTTCTCCATCTGTATCTACTTCTTTTTCTTCTTCTGTTTCAATATGAATGGATTTCGCTTTTACATGGAAGATGTCATTTTCATTTGAGTCTTCAAATAGTTTCTTCCCGATATAATCTTTAAACGCTTGAATACCGGTTGATTTTACGACGAAAATATCAAGTGTTCCGTCGTCGCACTTTACGTTTGGAATAAAGGACGGGATACCGCCAAGATATTCACCGTTTCCAACCATAACAAGGACGGCTTCGTCTTCATATACTTGTCCATCGTACGTAATTTTTACGGGGAATGTTTCAGCATTTTTGACAGTTCGAATGGTGCTTAAATAGTAACCAATTTTCCCAAGCTTTGCTTTCTCTTCCGCATCGATATTGTTTGATACTTCAGAGACAAGTCCAATGCCCCAGAAGTTTAAGAAGTGTAGGTCATTTGCTTTTGCGACGTCAACTGGTTTTACATGTCCTTGTGTAATAAGTTTTGCTGCTTCTGCGATGTTTTGCGGAACGCCAAGTGTGCGAGAGAAGTCATTGCAAGTTCCGCCTGGAATGATTGCAAGTGTAGGTCTAGTTTCAAGAGGTGCTAAGCCATTTGTGCATTCAAATACAGTGCCGTCACCACCAAAGACGATAATTAAATCTACTTTACTAGCAAACTCCTGACAATATTTTGTTGCATCACCTTGCTTTTTCGTATGAAGGATATGTAAGTCAGGAAAAGCTGCCGCAAGAGGTGGTACAATTTTCGTTAAATTCGTATGTAAATCGCCTTGCCCTGCTTTTGGATTTACGATGAGGAGTACTTTTTCAAATTTTGTTTTTGTCATTTTTATTCTCTCCCTTTGTCTTTTACGAATCGTGATAGAAAATAAACTTCCACCAGTAATTGATGGTGGAAGTTTATTCTATTATATTATTCCGTTACAACTGAAGCGATAAATGGTAAGTTACGATATTTTTCTGCGCAGTCGATACCGTAGCCAACGATAAATTCGTCTGGAATTTGGAAGCCAACATATTCAGCTTTTAAGTCCACTTTACGACGCTCAGGTTTATCAAGTAACGTACAGAATTTCAATGCTTTCGGTTTATGCATAAAGAAGTGATCTTTTAAGAAGTGAAGTGTTAAACCAGAATCGATAATATCTTCTACGACAATTACGTTTTTTCCAGTAATGTTTACATCGATATCTTTTAATAGTTTTACTTTGCCAGTTGTTTCTGTTTGATTTCCGTAGCTAGATGCAGAAATAAAGTCGATTGTTACATCGTTTTTAATGTGACGAATTAAATCGGCAGCGAATACGAAAGATCCTTTTAATACAGCGATTACTACGATTTCTTCTCCTTCAAAGTCACGTTCGATTTGAAGTGCTAGTTCTTTTACTTTTTCTTGTAATTGTTCTTCAGAAATTAAAGTATCTTTTATTTCAAGATTCATTGGAGTCCTCCTACAGTGTAAAACTTGTGAACATTTCGACTGTAAAGGAAAGAAGGGGAAAAGTCAAAGAAGATATAAGTTTTTTACAGAAATCCCCACAAAATAGTCAGATGATATGATATACTGATCATATAAAGAAAACGCTTCCAAAAGGGTGATTATGATGAGAAAGAAAGAGTATACAAGTACAACATTTATAAAAGCATTACTTTTAACAATTGTTCTTGGTAGTTTGGCTTACATAATTGATGTACCAGCGATTCGAATTTCACTAATTGGAATGACTTTAGTATTAGGCGCAATTTCCCACGGTATGATGTCACAGCTACAAGAAGCTGGAGTGGATCATATGAAAGATCATATAGATAAGAAATGAGAAACCTTCACGTATAGAGAGTGAAGGTTTTTTGTTTCTTACAAAAATGTAAGGTAGTTGTAAGGCAAATCGATAGTTGCATAGTATTGTTTTGGATAAACTATAGGTGTAAGGTAAAAGGCAAGCATATTTTAGGTAAATTAAGTTTTAGGCACTCTATATGTGAAAAAGGAGTAGGAGGGCATGGAGAAACGTTGGACGACCTTTTCTTTTTTAGCAACTAGCAACACCGTAATGCTAGCTGGCGAAATGGATTTTTTGCACTTGTTTGATCGAGAAGACGATCATTCTTCTTCTAAATTTACAATGAAATGGAATAAATGGAGCGAAAGTTGTAGGTTTGAAGAAGAGGCCCCTAACGAAGAGCAAAAGATTATTTTGACAAACCCTATTAAAGCGTGGGTTGTTCAACGTCGTAAGTGTAACGTCAAAAATCACTTAAAGAAAACTGAGCCGAGACAATTAGTTATCGCTCCGGCCCGTTCTACTTCTAAATCACGCGAAAGTAACATGTAAATATTGAGACACACACCCGAAAAAACATCGTATATATTGCGATGTTTTTTTATTTTTCTACAATGAAATCTTTAAATGAAATATATTTCATCTGCATCTTATATTTATATCTCTTGTTTATTCTAGTGATACATCCGATGCGAAGTGATGTAAAACGTATAAAAGGGGAGAAATAAAATGAAAAAGAAACTATTACCAATTTGTGCAATGGTACTTTTAACAGTGGGATATTCTTCAGTAGCAAGCGCGGATACTGGAACAGTAACAAAGGAAGAACAGGCGCAACTGCAACAAGATAAAGCGAAAAAAGAAGCAGCGATTAAAGAACAGCAAAAAGGTGAAGAAGAGAAAAAGAGAATAGCGCAAGAGCAGTTGAAAAACGATAAGGCGAAAAAAGAAGCAGTGATTAAGGAACAGCAAAAAAGTGAAGAAGAGAAAAAGAGAATAGCACAAGAACAGTTAAAAAATGATATGGCAAAAAAAGAAGCGGCACAAGTACAACAAAAAAATGGTGCGGTAAAAAAAGAAGTAGCGAAGCCAGCTGTACAAGGTGAAAAATTACCAAACACAGCATCCAATAATGTAGCAATGATGGCACTAAGCGCATGCCTTGTAGGGATAGGGACATTATTTGGTTTGAATCGTCGCAATAAAGTTAAGGCGTAAATAAAATATTGTCCTATAAAGAATGGAATAATTTCATATATTAAAAATGGTAGGTTATTCCTACCATTTTTGGCATGGAGGGATGAAACATGAAGTTACTCAATTATATCGGTATCATATTGATGGCTATAGGGCTATTTATGGGAGCATATTACGCTATGGAATGGTATAAAGGAAAAAGCTCTGCTCAACAATTAACGAAAGAAGAATTAAAGAGCCTTGAAAATATACAACATAATCAACTTTCTTACGAAACACCTGTAACTTCCCAAGTACCTTCTTCTCAAACAGAACATAAAGAAGGAGAAAAGGTTGCACTATTAAATATACCGAAAATAAAGAAGAAGTTTTCTATATACTGGGGAGCGGATGATGCAACGTTGAAGAAAGGAGTTGGAATGTTCGTTAGTGATTTAACGACAACGCCATCTGGAGGGGGACATACTGTACTGAGTGGACACCGGGATACTGTATTTACAGATTTAGGAGAGTTAAAAGAAAAAGACACTCTTGTTTTAGAGTATGATAATAAAACTTACACATACGAAATTCAAAAGATATGGATTACCCATGCGGATGATCGTACTGTTATTATAAAAAAAGAAGAACCGATATTAACACTAACGACTTGCTATCCATTTGATTATATAGGGGATGCACCAGATAGATATATTATCGAGGCGAAGTTAAAGGCTAGTTATTCAAAATGAAGTGATAGTTTCTGAAAGCGGAAGGGGGATACATAAGTTATGTCAAAAAACATTTTAATTGTGGAAGATGAAGATATTTTGCGTGAAATATTAAAAGATTATTTTTTGAGCGAGCAATATGTGGTGTTTGAAGCAAGAGATGGGAAAGAAGCTTTAGTTGTATTTGAGGAAGAAGAGGTTGATTTAGTTATTTTAGATATTATGTTGCCAGAACTTGATGGATGGTCTGTTTGCCGCAGAATTCGTAAAACATCTGAGGTTCCTATTATTATGCTGACGGCACGTGTAGATGAAGATGATACGTTACTTGGATTTGAACTTGGGGCGGATGACTATGTGACGAAGCCGTATAGCCCACCAATTTTATTAGCAAGAGCGAAAAGGCTGTTAGAAAGTAGAAAAGTAACGAAGCAACTTCTAGAGAATGAAGATGATACATTATCCATCCACGGTATTCACGTCCACTTCCCATCGCGCACTGTTACGGTAGATAGGACAGACATTAATTTAACACATACTGAATTTGAAATATTAGCGTATTTCATGAAAAATCAAGGGATTGTTTTAACGCGAGAGCAACTCATTTCAAGAATTTGGGGATATGAATTTGCTGGTGACGATCGAACGGTTAATAGTCATATTCGTAATTTAAGAAATAAATTAGGAGAGAAAGCAAAGTGCATTACAACTGTAGTACGAACAGGTTATAAATTTGAGGGGAATGTATGAGAAAGGGGATTGTACTAAAATTATTTGCCCTCACAACAGCATTATGTATGTTAATTTTAGCGACGATATTTATTGGACAAACGATATTTTTTAAACAATATTATGCGAATCGAAAAGTAGAAGATATTAAAGTGAATTTAAATTCCTTTGAGAAGAGTTATTTGAATTATGCAGGAAGTGCAGAAGGAATTCAGAAGCTGGAGCAAGACTTTTTAAGAGAAAATAATACGTGGATTACAACGTTAGATCAGAATGGGAATTTAAAACATGCGGATGATTTTTATTTTGAAGTAACGATAGATCGTAGGCAACAAAAGAGCTTTGGACAACAAATATTCAAAATTCCTTTATACAATCTCGTCAATATAGAAGAGATTGATAATAAATCATACGATCAGTTTCTAGGCCAAGGAATTTCTTTTTCTGGAGTGAAAAAAGAAGATAGTTTTATTCCATTCTCTTTCTCGTTATCTAAGCAGAATTTAAGCGGATCTAATAAACCGTTAGAAAAAGCATTTAAGGAGAAAATGAGTAAATTAGATGAGGAGAAAAAGAAAGCAGCTGAGGAACAAGTAGGTAAGGAAAAGAAGCCGGCTGTTCAGGAGCAAGCTGCCCAAGAACCAGATGTTTACATAGGTGGGTTTGTTACAAAAGTACAGTTTCCAGATGTAAAAGGTCTTGTAAATCCAATTTATAAAAATAGTCTATTCTTAGATAGCATAAAAGAGTTTCAAACGGATGTATTACTAAATGAAAGTAATCAAATAGAATATTCAATAAAGACAATGGACTATGAAAAAAATGATATTAAATATAAATTATTAATCAAACCAATGGAAGAAAGAGACGGATCGGTAACATATATTTATGCAATGGCCTCTTTACAGCCTGTAGATGAAGCTGTACAAATGGTGCAAGATTACTACATTTACATCATTGCATTTGTAGTCGTTCTTATTTTTCTAGCTTCGTTCTATTATTCAAAACAAATTGCAAAGCCGTTATTAAAAATAAATGATACGACGAAGAAAATAGCACACTTAGATTTCACAGAACAAATACCGATTACTTCAAAAGATGAAATTGGTGATTTATCGAAAAATATTAATGTATTATCTAATAAGCTCCATTCGCATATTGGACAGCTAGAACAAGATATTGAAAAGGAAAGAAAGTTAGAAAATACGCGGAAAGAATTTATTTCTGGTGTTTCGCATGAATTAAAAACACCGCTGAGTATTATGAAAAGCTGTATTTCTATTTTAAAAGATGGAGTAGCTGAGCATAAAAAAGAATACTATTTTCAGGCAATGGAACGAGAAGTAGATAAAATGGATACTTTAATTTTGGATATGCTTGAGTTAGCTAAATTTGAGTCAGGTACATATAAAATGAAAAAGGATGTATTTTATATCGATACAGTAATTGAAGATATATGTGAACACCTTTCTGTGGACATAGAGAAAAAAGAACTTCATGTGCATAAAAATCTATGTTCATTTGAAGTAGTCGCAAATCAAAGTCGGATTGAACAAGTAATCGTGAACTTCATTACGAATGCCATACGTTATACACCGAATAAAGAGGATATTGTTATTTCTACAATAGATGAGAAAGATCGTATAAAAGTGTGTATTGAAAATAAAGGTACTCACATTGAAGAAGAGCAATTAGATAAAATTTGGGACCGTTTTTATCGCGTGGATGCAGCTCGCCAGCGTTCACAAGGTGGAACTGGGCTTGGTCTAGCTATTTCTAAAAATATTTTAGAACTGCACGATGCTGGATATGGGGCAGAAAATACAGAAGACGGTGTATTATTTTACTTTTATTTACCGAAAAAAGCGTAGATGATGGATGCTACGCTTTTTTAATTTATTTTCATATTATCTTTACCTAATCTTTATTTTTAAGCGATATAATCTGGTTAGAAAATGAGGTTATGTAAGGAGTCGATGAACCGTGCATAGCAAGTGGCTAAGTATAATGGTATTTATTTTCTTTTGTGCATTTATTGTATTTTTAATTGATATTACGATATAACAAAAAGAGCGCTTATTAAGCGCTCTTTTTGTTTGAATTTATTTGATAAGCATTGATGCTTTTGAATAAGCGTGGTGAAGTGAGGAATAAAAATATAAGTAAAACTGTACATAAAATAAAAGAACCGAGCATTGTACTGCCGTTTACGATTAATGAATATAACACAGCTGATTGACCTTTCGGTGCATATTGTCCCCAGAAAATAATGCCGGCAATAAAGTGGCAGAAATAGCGAGCAAAGCTACCGATAAATGTAGCAAGGATAATATAAGCAAGGACTTTCTTACCTTTGTTTTGTTTTGATGAAGGTTTATCTTTACGGCTACCTAAATTTGATTGTTCTAAGTTATTTTCATTAGACGTTAAAAGTGCTTTTTGAATTGGACGATAGAATAAGCCAGCAAATCCGATAAAAGCAAAGGCAATGAAGTACTCAATGAATGCTTGAACAGGTGTTAAAATGTAAGCATCTCCCACGACAATTTGTAATAGTCCCCAAACTAAACCACCTAAGAAAGCTGATTTAAAGCCCCAGCGGTATGCGATAATAAAAATAGGAATCATAGCAAATGAGATGGAACCGCCTGTTGGAAGTTTAATTGATAATGGTAAAATATCGATGACCAAGGCGAAGGCTGCAAGAATTGCAGATTCGATCATCGCTTGTAAATTGGTGTTACGCATGTTGTCTCCCCCTAAATCCAAGTTGTACAAAAAAGAATAGATATCATAGGAGGATACGAAATACGTAAATAAAAAAGAGGTATGTATTTCGGACGTTTGCACAATCCCTGCGTTAGCATTAACTAACAGGTTCGAAGGGTCGGAACGAAGTGTTCCCTCTCAGCGGCATGGCTCCCCCAGTGATAACGAGATTCTTTATTTGCTATTGTTTATTGTAAGCGAAATGGATGAGAATGGCAAATAAATACGGTATGACAATTATTGAAATAGAATTGTAGTGAAATGTTAATAAATATGAAGCAAAAGGGTATAGTACAAGAGAAATAGATTGTGCTATAATTTTTTTGAAAATAATTATCATTCTCTTCTGAGGGGGAAGGTTATGAGCTTAGTAGATATTAAAATTGGTGAGAAAGTTTTAGTGAAAAGTGTTCAGTCTTTAGATCAGTTATTAAAGCGTAGACTAGCTGCTTTCGGTCTAGCTGAAGGAAGCGAACTTCGCATGAAGCAGAAAGCGATGTTCAAAGGTCCTTGTACATTGGAGTGTCGTGGACAATTAATTAGTATTCGTCATTGTGACGCGAAAATGATAAAGGTGGAATTAGCGTGAATAAGGTAGCTTTGCTAGGGAATCCGAATACAGGGAAGACATCATTATTTAATGCACTTACTGGTTCTTATGAATACGTAGGAAACTGGAGCGGTGTAACAGTAGAAAAGAAGGTTGGTAAATTAAAAGATAAGCAAGGAACATTAATTGATTTACCAGGTGTTTATGATTTGAATCCAGTTTCGCGTGATGAAGGTGTCGTTACAAATTTTCTACTAACAGACGAATTTCATCATATGTTAAATATAGTGGATTCTTCGCAATTCGAGAGAAATATGCATTTAACGTTGCAATTACTTGAATTTGGAAAGCCGGTTTCAATTGGATTAAATATGGTCGATGTGGCAAAGCAACGAGGAATTATAATTGATGTAAAACGGTTATCAGAACTATTAGGTGTAACAGTCGTTCCTGTCGTTGCAAGAAGCGGAAAAGGCTGTGAAGAACTACTTGCGACTCTTAAAGAAAATGACAAAAACGAGAAAAAACCATTCATTATTTCATATGGTGTACAGATGGATGAAGGAATTGGAGAGGTAATAGCTCTTTTAGAGACAGCGAATTATAAGCATCCAAGATGGTTAGCCCTTCAATTTTTAAGCAATAACGAAGTAGTAGAAAAAGAAATGAAAGCATTACCAATTTATAAGGAACTTGTAGCCATTCGATCTCGCTTAGAAGGAAAACTTGATTGTACGTTGGAAGAGCACATTTACAAAATTCGTGAAGCGTATATTGAAAAGTTAAAAACAAATGTTATGAAGCATGAGAAAGAAGGAAAAATCCCTTTTTCGGAAAAAATTGATAGATTAATTACACATAAAATTTTAGGACTTCCAATCTTTTTAGCAGTTATGTTTTTTATTTTTCAGGTTACGTTTACGTGGATTGGTACACCTTTATCGGATATGTTAGATGAATTTTTTGGTGGACAGCTTACGGATTGGGTAACGGCTGGGCTCACAAGTGTTGGAGCTTCTGATTTTATTCAAGCGCTCGTTACAGAAGGTATTATTGCCGGTGTTGGTGCGGTATTAGTATTCGTTCCACAAATCTTTGCACTATTCTTTTTCATTTCATTATTAGAAGACTCAGGATATATGGCGCGAATTGCAGTTGTTATGGATAGAATTATGGAGTTCTTCGGTTTAAATGGAAAAGCATTCATTCCGATGATTATCGGTTTTGGATGTAACGTTCCAGGTATTATGGCAGCGAGAACGATTGAACAAGAAAAAGAACGTTTACTTACAGTTCTTGTAACACCATTTATGTCTTGTTCGGCACGTTTACCTGTATACGCATTATTTGCGGGAGTATTCTTCCCTCATAGTCAGGCAACTGTTGTGTTTTCTTTATATGTTGCAGGTATTGTTCTTGCATTATTAGTTACAAAAATTATGTCTCTTACAATTTTAAAAGCGGAAAAGTCTATTTTCGTCATTGAACTACCTCCTTACCGCGTGCCACAAGCGAAAACGTTATGGCTAAGCACGTGGGAGAAAGGTAAGGGATTTGTTCGTAAAGCAGGTACATTCATCTTCGGTGGTTCTGTTGTCATTTGGTTATTAAACTATGCAGGTCCATCAGGATTTGGTGTTGATATGGGAGATAGTTACTTAGCGATGATTGGTGGATTTATTGCGCCACTATTTGCACCGCTCGGCTTTGGAACGTGGCAAGCTGCAGCATCTCTTTTAACAGGATTTTTAGCGAAAGAAGTTGTCGTTTCTACAATGGCAATTATTTATGCGGTGAAAGAAGATGTGCTTGGAAATGTAATGGGAGCACATTATACTGCGTTATCAGCATATGCATTTATGTTCTTTATTTTATTATATGTTCCGTGTTTAGCGACAGTAGCTGTTATTAAACGTGAAACAGGATCAACGAAGTGGACGATTTTCTCTGTCGTTTATCCACTCGTTGTTGCTTATGTATTAACGTTCATTATATACCAAGTTGGATCCTTACTCGGATTCTAGAAGGAGATGTATTAGAGTGATGGTCAATATTATAATCGGAGCTATCATTTTTGGTTATGCAGCATACACGTTAGCTAATTTTGTAAAGAGAAGTAAAAAGGGAAAATGCGCAGCATGTTCTTTAAATAAATCATGTCAGTCGCAAACTTGTAGTCCGGATATGGAGCAAGTTGCTCATAAATAGAAAAAAGCTTTGCGCATTTGAACTGCACCCCAATTGTTAGACACAGTCTAACAATTGGAGGTGCAGTTTTTTGTATGACAAAATTTACGAAGGA